>JAZGFW010000015.1:0-15135 GCA_036479895.1 Cocleimonas sp.
GGACGCTTTGCGCCCTCGCCCACTGGACCACTTCATTTTGGTTCATTGATTGCGGCGACTGCTAGTTATCTTAGTGCACGGAGCCACATCAATAACCGTTGGCTTCTACGCATTGAAGACCTTGATACACAACGATCACAGCAACAGCATACACAATCCATTATTCATACTTTAGAGCAGTTTGGTTTTAAATGGGATGATAAAATACACTACCAAAGTAATCGTTCTCATGCTTATCAAAAAGCTCTAGATTTGCTGAGCGATGTCACTTACCCCTGTAGTTGCACAAGAAGTTTCTTACGCTCGTCGATACACTCAGATGATAAGTTTGGCTATATTTATCCAGGTTTTTGTCGCGAGGGTTTAAACAAGCCAGATTCAAGCACTATAAACATGCGCTTAAAGACTGATGCAACTAAAACCTGCTTTACCGATATGTTTCAGGGAGAATATTGTCAAAACCTGTGTAACGATGTAGGTGATTTTATATTAAAGCGTTCTGACGGCTCCTTTGCTTACCAACTCGCGGTAGTCGTTGATGATGCATCCCAAGGGATCAATCAAATCATTCGAGGGGCAGATTTATTTGATAACACGCCCCGACAAATGTATTTACAAAACCTACTGGGGTATATCACACCGCATTATGGTCATTTCCCTGTGGCAGTCACATCAAACGGTAAGAAGCTCAGCAAACAGAATTTAGCGCCTGAAATTAGTACCCAGAATAAACGGGCATTAATTATTCAATCAATCATTTTTTTAGGGCAAACGCGCCCTAACCTTAGTGATTTCTCAAACCTTGATGACTTATGGGCTTTCGCAGTGCAAAATTGGGATCAAACTAAAATCCCTAAAACGCTCACTCAACTTATAAAAACCTAACATGACTATTAAAACCCAAACCCCAAAAGCATTAATGTTACTCAGCGGCTCTTGTGCACACTGCCCTAGCGTATTGGATTCCTTAGCAAAAATGATAAAAAAAGGAAACATAAGCAGTCTTGAAGTCATAAACTTAGAAGAAAACCCAGATGCCATGCAGGAATACAACGTACGCTCCGTTCCATGGGTTAGAATCGGCAAGCATGAGTTAACAGGCGCGCAAACGCTTGATGCTTTAAAACAACGCGCACAATGGGCTAAAGATGATCAAGACAATGATACAAATTTATTGGCAGATTTTGACTTTTTATTATCTGATGGACAGGTCAACCATGTTATAGACTCTATCAAGAAAGATGACTCAGGCATGGCTACTATCATGTCCTTATTGGGCGATAAAGGTACGGTACTTAGCACTCGCATTGGGATTGGTGTTATTTTTGAAGAGTTTGCAAATACCACCCTTATTAAATCACTGACCACACAACTCGGTGAGTTAACCCATAGTGATGATTTACGTATTCGTGCTGATGCCTATCATTACTTGGGTATGACTAAGGATAAATCTGCTATTCCTTTTTTAGAAGCAGGCAAGAATGATGATGATAGTGAAATTAAAGAAATTGCTTCTGACTCACTGAAAGAAATTCTAGATGCTTAAGAAAATTGACGTGTTCACCGCCATCCCTCCTTGGTTGTCATCGCTCATTAAAGAAGTTTTCTCGATTAGTTACAATCTCTTTAAATTAATGATCCCCATCATCATCGTTGTAAAAATTATAGAAGAACTGGGGGGCATTAAATATATCGCTTTAGCACTCGAACCGATAATGAGTCTTGTCGGGCTACCAGCCTCGATGGGTTTAGTCTGGGCAACAACCATGATTACCAATATCTACGGTGGCATGATTATTTTTATGAGTAGCGCATCTCAAGAAAATCTGACGGTGGCTCAAGTGACGATACTTGGCAGTATGATGTTGATTGCACATGCACTGCCTATTGAAGTTCGCATTGCACAAAAGGCAGGCGTTCGTGTTTTATTCACACTAATTCTTCGCATTGGTGGCGCGTTGTTATTAGGTTTTTTATTACACCTATTATACAGTGCAGGTGATTTTCTATCACACGCTAATAAGCCACTTTGGAAAGCTCCGGCTGCAGTTGATCCCTCCTTTCTTACTTGGACTGGCAATCAAATTAAAATGCTTTTTCAAGTATTTTTAATTATCTCAGTATTAGTCGTTTTTTTAAAACTATTAAAGCTCAGTGGCATTGAAAAGCTATTTAGCTTTTTACTAAAACCTCTACTAAAAATCTTAGGTTTAAGTGAACGTACAACCTCAATTACCATTGTTGGCATTACATTAGGGCTAACCTACGGTGGAGGCTTACTAATTAATGAAGCGAACAAAGGTGAGCTTTCTAAAATGGACGTATTCGGCTCATTATCCCTTTTGGCATTAAGTCATAGTTTAATTGAAGACACCTTATTGATTATGCTCTTGGGTGCCGACTTGTCAGGCATTCTCTATGCACGCTTGATTTTTTCGATCATGCTTATTGCGCTCATTATTCATGGGGTTAAACAACTAAAACAAAGCCTTTTTAAACAGTATTTTGTCTACCCAAATTCATAGCCGATTAAATGGCGCAATGTATGTTGATAACATTATTGACACGATTCTGACTCTCAATATCAAATCAGAGAAAGTTTAAACACACAAAAGCCCTGTTACTTTTTAAGTACAGTGCTTTCTTTCTATTGCGGTGATCTTAGTGAAAGTAGCGGCTGTTTTAGCAAGATAAAAATAATTGGACTTAATCAGAGCTACCTTAGCTAGTCCGAAAGCATAATTAAACAACACTACCAAAGGAATTATCCACGTTTCCTGCTGGATTTTTAATACCCGCTAATACGCAACCTTGTGAAATAGGCCCTTTCGGTAAAAGTTTATATAAAAATTTCATTCCTCCTCTGCTATGAAATTTTTCTTCAAGTGCATCTGTTATCTCTCGACGGTTATGATCATTTTTATCGTGAGAACCAAAATAAGCTTGAAGGGCAGAAACTAAATCCCACGTATCTTGGTTAAGTGTAATTCCTTCTTGTTTTGCAATACTTTCAGCTTCTGAAGGTGCCCAGCCTGATGGTGCATTTGGAAAGTTACTCATTTTTATACTCCTAGTTAAGAACATTACTTATCCCTATCTATAGAACAATTTTACGAATAGATAGAATAAACCTATAAACTGTAGGTGCTTTGGCAACAATCAAGCCAATATTATTTTGCCAATCGAGTATTATCTGTATAATCTCCCCCGTCTAAAAAAATAACAGAAAAATTATATGCTAATGTTTTCAGCGGCTATTTTAGTCGGGCTTGTTTTACTTATCTGGAGTTCAGATAAATTTGTTGATGGCGCAGCTAGTATTGCGCAAATCATGGGGATCTCACCACTAATTGTTGGTATGTTAATTATCGGCTTGGGTACATCCGCCCCTGAGATGCTTGTTTCTGGTACTGCCGCATTACAAGGCAACCCTGGCTTAGGTTTAGGTAATGCCATTGGTTCTAATATTACTAATATCACCTTAGTATTGGGCGCTACTGCAATCTTCTTTGTCTTACCAGTACATTCGCGCTTATTGAAAAAAGAACTCCCCCTTGTTTTAGCCTCAGCGCTACTCGCATGGGTACTGATGATGGATAATTACTTCTCATTTACGGATGCTATTATATTACTTATCGCCTTAGCGTTAATATTAGCGTGGATGATTATTTCAGCAACAAAAGAAGCCAACCATCATGACCCTCTAATTGATGACTCCATTGAAGAGCTCCCTGAAAAGCAGCCCCTGAAAAACTCGATAATCTGGACGGTAGTAGGTTTAGGTTTTTTATTAGTCAGCTCAAAATTACTCGTCTGGGGGGCATCTAATATTGCTACCGAAATGGGTATTAGCGATTTAGTGATTGGGTTAACCATAGTTGCTATTGGCACAAGCTTGCCCGAGTTAGCCGCCACCATTAGTAGCGCACGCAAAGGTGAGCATGATCTTGCTGTGGGTAATATTGTTGGCTCTAACTTGTTTAATACCATGGCGGTTTTAGCTATTCCGGGACTTATTCACCCACTTACACCACCTGAGGGTTTGCTTAGTCGTGACATGCCCATTATGCTAGGGCTAACAGTTTTACTAATGGTTTTTAGTTTTGGCTGTTTTACCAAGAGCCGTTATAAAATCACTCATATAAAAGGGTATATTTTATTTACGCTATTCTTAGCCTATGAAGGGCTTATCTATTATCAAACTGTCGCAAACTAAGGTTTAAATGACTACTGATTCTACTTTACACAAAAATCCAAAAAAACATGACTTTATCGGTCTTGCACGCGCGGTTATTGATGCCGAAATTGAGGCAATTCAAGCGTTGCATGATCGTTTAGATAATCAATTTGAACAAGCTTGTGAAGCTATTCTCGCTTGTAAAGGGCGTGTCATAATCTCGGGCATGGGCAAGTCAGGTCATATCAGCAACAAGATCGCCGCAACCTTAGCCAGCACAGGAACCCCTGCATTTTTTGTTCACCCAGGTGAAGCCTTGCATGGTGATTTAGGAATGATAACAGGGGACGATGTAGTCATTGCAATATCAAACTCTGGCACAACAGATGAAGTCCTGACTCTCGCCTCTTTAGTCAAACGTTTAGGCACTGTGGTGATTGGCATGTCTGGAGATACACGGTCACCCTTAGCAGAATTAGCAGATCATCATCTTGATATAGCCGTAGAAAAAGAGGCCTGCCCTATGGGGCTAGCACCGACCTCAAGTACAACCGTTACCTTAGTGATGGGTGATGCGCTAGCAGTCGCTTTATTGGAAGCGCGCGGGTTTACTGCTGAAGATTTTGCACGCTCTCACCCCGGTGGCCGTTTAGGTAAACGACTGTTAGTCCACGTAAAAGATATTATGCACAGTGGTGATGCCATTCCTTTATCCTTTCCGGAAGCCCCTCTAAACCAAGCCATTTTGGAAATGACCGGCAAAAAGTTAGGAGCAACTTTAGTCACTGACGAAACAAATCAATTAATCGGTATTTTCACTGATGGCGATTTACGTCGCTGTTTTGAAGAAGGGGTTGATTTAACCACCGCTAAAATTGGTGATATTTGCCATAAAAATTGCTTAACGACTTCAGCCGATGATTTAGCCATCAACACGGTTAATTTAATGCAAGCAAAAGAAATTACCGTCTTGCCTGTCGTTGATAAAAATAACAAGGTTGTAGGTATTATCCATATGCATGATTTATTAAAAGCAGGGATTGTTTAAAGCAAGGATTAAAAAACATGAAACCATTTGAAAAAGCAAAAAATATTAAACTCATCATCCTCGATGTAGATGGCGTTCTCACCGATGGAAGTCTGTATTTTGATAATACTGGCAGTGAGTACAAAGCTTTTAATTCTAAGGATGGTCATGGCATTCGCTTGCTACTAGAAAATGATATTGAAGTTGCATTGATAACAGGTAGAACATCAGAGCTCTTAAAACATCGCGCTGAAAATTTAAAATTAAACCCTGACCTTATCTACCAAGGCTATCGCGACAAGCTTCCAGCCTATGCTGATTTACTCATTAAGACCGGCTTTGAAAAACAACAAATTGCCTATGTTGGTGATGATGTTATCGACCTACCCATTATGAGTCAGGTTGGTTTTTCAATTGCTGTTAATGATGCCAATTGGTTTGTCAAAGAAAACTGCGACTGGATAACTGAGTTACAGGGCGGCAAAGGTGCTGTACGTGAAGTCTGTGAGTTTTTACTCGATGCACAAGGTAAGCTCGATAAGCTATATAATGACTACCTAGTTAAACAATAAATGGGGTGGTAAGGAGTGAATAAAGGCGGTCTCAGATTTCTAATTATTGCTATCGTCTTAGCGCTTGCCTTTACTTGGCTGAATTCAAGCTGGAACACTTACAAAGAAATTCTTCTCCCTCAAAGCGTTAAAAAAATTGATTATTACCTCACCGATTTCACTCTATTAAATACACAGCCAGATGGCTCAATACGCTATTTATTAAAAGGTAAGAATCTTACCCATCAACAAACAACAGGGCGCAGTGAAATATTTAACCCACAAATAAAAGCCTCTGACAGCGACGGCTCAATTATTTCTTTGCAAGCCGGCTCCGCTATACAAGCAGATAAGAATGGGGCTATAACCTTACTAGGTGACGTTAAACTTGATAAAAAAGGTTCAGAGGCTAGCAATAACTTTCAATTACATACCAGCGACTTAGTTTATGATCCCTTAAAAAAAGAGCTATCTTCAAAAACTAAAGTTATACTCAGCACAGACTCTGGTCGTATAGAAGGCGTAGGATTTAACAGCAAACTAAATGAACAAGCACTCAGGATTCACTCAAATGTACACATTGAATTTAAACCTGCTAAGTAAAATAAAGAAAAGCGCCCTGCTTCTCTTTATAACTTCAATTATTGTTAACCCCGTTTCAGCATTAAAATCTGATGTTGAAAAACCTGTACATATTGACGCTGATAGCGTGATATTTAATAAAACCAAAGGCTTGGCTGTTTACGAAGGCAACGTATCCATCGTACAAGGCACCTTAGAAATCAAAGCATACCGCATTGAAATAAACGCACTCAATAATGAAATTTCTAAAATAACCGCTAAAGGTTCACCCGTGAAATTTCAACAAAAGATGGACGACGGTAAAATGGCGCGTGGCACGGCTAAGCTTATCCAATACCAAGTAAAAGCCAAACGTTTAGTCATGGATGGCAATGCCTCATTGTCACAAGGCTCGGATACCTTTAACAGTAACCATGTTGAATACTCCATCAGCAGTGGCGAACTTAAAGCAGGTAAAACATCAAAAACGGCAAAAACAGGTCGTGTAAAAGCGATCTTTTATCCTACAAATAAGGCGAAATAAACTTGGCTAGTTTAGTTGCTGATAACCTTCATAAAAGCTATGGCAAACGCGATATTCTTAAAGGTATTTCCCTAAACATCAATAGTGCTGAAGTGGTTGGTTTGCTCGGCCCTAATGGCGCGGGAAAAACAACCTGCTTCTATATGGTGGTAGGCTTGGTTGCTTGTGATAAAGGCACTGTAACCTTTAATGACGATGATAAAACAGTTGATTTAACCAAGCTCCCCATGCATTTACGCGCCCGTCATGGATTAGGCTACCTTGCCCAAGAGGCCAGTATATTTAGAAAGCTGACGGTACAAGATAATATTCTCTCTATCTTAGAGACCCGTAAAAACTTAAACAAACAAGAACGCTACGACAAACTAGAAAGCCTCTTAGAAGAGTTTCAAATCACCCATATTCGAGACAGTTTAGGTATTAGTTTATCAGGGGGGGAACGTCGCCGCGTTGAAATAGCCCGCGCCCTCGCCACTGATCCTGCCTTTATTCTATTGGATGAACCTTTTGCGGGTGTTGACCCAGTGTCTGTTTTAGAAATACAAAAAATTGTTACACACTTAAAAAATAGAGGTATCGGTGTTTTAATTACTGATCATAATGTACGAGAAACACTGAGTATTTGTGATCGTGCGTATGTACTAGGCAATGGCGTTATCATTGCAGAAGGAACCTCCGATGTTATTTTAAGCAATGAATTAGTTCGAGAAATCTATTTAGGTAAAGATTTCAAACTTTAGAAACTAAGACCTCATAAAAGTCATAACAAATACAAAATTTAGACTATAAAGCAGACATGGATACAATAAAATTTAAAAACTTGGGGAATGGCATCACACTTGTGGATGCTGAGTATGGTCAACAATCAGGTGTTGCAAGCATCTATTTGCTCGTCGAAAATGGTGAAGTAGCTATTATTGAGACAGGCACTAATCATAGTGTTCCTTTTGTAAAAGAAGCATTAGAAGCTCAAAACCTTAACTTCGAAAATGTACGCTATATCATTCCCACTCACGTTCACTTAGATCATGCTGGAGGTGCAGGAGAATTAATGCATCTTTGCCCCAATGCTGAATTAGTCGTTCACCCATTTGGCGCGCGTCACTTAATTGACCCAAGCAAACTTGAAGCAGGCACTATTGCTGTATATGGTGAAAAAAAGTTTCGTAAACTTTACGGCACAATTCGTCCTATTGAGGCATCACGTGTCATTGAAGCACCTGGATTTTTTAAGCTTAAACTATCGGATCGAAAACTGAGATTTTTTGATACGCCTGGTCACGCGCGCCATCATTTTTGTATTTATGATAAACAAAGCAATGGCATTTTCACGGGCGATACTTTTGGGGTTTCTTACCCTCAAATTACCACTAAACAAGGTCGGTTTATTTTTGCAACCACTACCCCTGTGCAATTTGACCCTGGCTCTCTCCTACAAAGTATTGATTGTTTGACTTCACTTAAACCAGACACCATGTACCTCACCCACTTCGGGTCTATAACACCAACACCCGAGATCATAAAACAGCTACGCCAAAGTATCCGCACGTTCGCAAATATTGCGCTTGAAGAACAACAAACCACGGAGAATCGTATTGAAATTATTCAGCACAAACTAAAAAACTACCTTTTAGATTTACTGAGAGAGATGGGCTGCGAACAATCGCGTGAGTTTTGTGAAGAGGTGATTGAGTTTGATACCTTGCTCAATGCAAAAGGACTAGATTTTTGGTTAAGCAAGTCAGCCTAACCAGTAAATTAAATAGTGACATTACTATCCTACTTTAGGCACTCTAATTAATTAAAACGGTATCAGAGGACGATATGATTAATAAATTACTACTTCCAGTTTTTCTGGTTACCTTACTTTCAGCTTGTTCATCGCTCAAACAAGGCACTCAAACAATCGGCTCAATTATCGGTGCTTCTATAGCAAAAAATAAAGGAGAGAATATTTTGCTTGGCTCAATAGCAGGCGGAGTGTTAGGTGGTTTAACAGGACAAATGATTACTTCTCAATTAAGGCCATATTAACAGAAAATATAAGAAACCCGTTCTATACCACCCACAAAAAAAGCGCAGAGTTTCCTCTGCGCTTTTTACTTTGACTACAATAAGGCTGACCCCTATCGAGTTCACCTATTATTACTTTAAATTATGTATTCTGAATAACTATATTCGGGAACGTTGTACTGTAGTCTTTACCCCTCGCAGCTAACCTTGCAGCCATTGTTCTTGAAATATCTTTATATAATTCAGTAATTTTACTATCAGGTTGAGAAACCACACTAGGCGTTCCTGCATCTGCTAATTCACAAATACTTATATCAAGCGGTAAAGCGCCCAAGTAATCAACCTCAGATTCATCAGCCATACGTTTTCCGCCACCTTCACCGAAGATATGTTCGGCATGACCGCATTCGCTACAAATATGAATACTCATGTTTTCTACTACACCGAGCACAGGTACTTCAACCTTCTCAAACATTTTTAGACCTTTACGAGCATCAAGCAATGCAATGTCTTGAGGAGTGGTTACTATTACTGCACCACTAACAGGAATTTTTTGTGAAAGGGTTAACTGTGTGTCTCCAGTTCCCGGTGGCAAATCAACAATTAAATAATCCAAATCGCCCCAGTTAGTATCATTTAATAATTGCTCAAGTGCTTGTGTCACCATTGGACCACGCCAAATCATCGGTGTATCTTCTTCGACCAAGAAACCAATCGACATCGTTTTAATGTCGTAATTAACCATTGGTTCAAGCGTTTTTCCATCTGTTGATTCTGGCTGGCCGCTAAGACCTAACATGCGTGGTTGGCTGGGGCCGTAGATATCTGCATCTAACATCCCTACGGTTGCACCGTCTGCTGCTAACGCAAGCGCGATATTAACTGAGGTTGTTGATTTACCTACACCGCCTTTACCTGAAGCAACAGCAACAATATTTTTAATACCAGCAATACGCTTTAAGCTTTTTTGTACGGTATGTGCAACAACTTTTTGATCAACAGTAACTTCCGCTTTAGCTATTGCAGAGTCTGACTCTAATTTAGCTTTCACCTCTGCGGCAAGTACTTCACGGTATTCACCGGACGGGTAACCTTGCTCAATATGAACAAAAACAGCATCGCCTTTAATATCCACATCTTTTACAAAATTAGAGGCAACTAAGTCTTTACCGACATAGCGTTCTTCAATGGTTTTTAATAAGGCATCGACTTGGTCGCGTGTAATTTCTGACATGAGTTTCTCCACTCTAAACGTATTATGGCGGGCATTCTACACTATGTAGAAGCACACAAAAACTGGATAATTATAAGGGGTATTCTATTTTGCAACTTATTACTTAATATCCGAAACCCCCAGATAGAAACGCTAACGAGAGTGCAAGACTGCGTCTTGCACAGGATATTTGAGAATATCTGTTTCACCCGTAGGTTAATCGGATATTTTTGGAATGCACTGTAGAATCAAAGGTTTGTATTCTCGTTCATGTTTTCTATCTAAGGATTGGATAATACATTGATATTTCTTCTATCTAAGTTATGGTGTAAAACGATAAAAACAAGCGTTAAAACACACAAATTAGGACGGCTTAAGTAATGAATAAAATAAGCGACAATACAATCCCTGCAGGCTCAGACCTACACCAAGAAATGACGGCATGGCGACACTATTTACACAAACACCCTGAACTCAGCTTTGAAGAGTTTATCAGCAGTGATTATATTGCCTCAGTGCTTGAAGAACATGGGATTGAAATGCGCCGAGGATTAGCGACGACAGGCATCGTAGCGACTGTTCATGGCTCAAAGTCTGGCGATGCAATTGGTCTGCGTGCCGATATGGATGCCTTGCCGATTCAAGAAATGAATGAGTTTTCACATAAATCCACACATAAGGGGAAAATGCACGCTTGTGGGCATGATGGGCATTCCACTATGCTACTCGGCGCGGCTGTTTATTTACAGCAACACAATGATTTTGCAGGCACTGTGCATTTTATATTTCAACCCGCAGAAGAAGGTGGTGCAGGCGGTCAAGTCATGGTTAAAGAAGGCTTGTTTGAACAATTCCCCTGCAAGGCGGTCTACGGTATGCACAACTGGCCGGGCTTGGCGGTGGGTAAATTTGCCGTACATAACACCAATGTGATGGCTGCGGTTGAGACCATCAATATCACCGTCACGGGTAAAGGCGGTCATGCCGCCATGCCAGAACAAATTATCGATCCTATTTTAACAGGTGCACAAGTCATCACGGCGCTGCAATCTGTTGTCTCACGCACCCTTTCACCCACTGAGTCTGCGGTGATTAGTATTACCGTTGCCAACGCAGGCTTTACACATAATGTGATCCCCAATGAAATGCAACTGACAGGTACACTTCGCTACTTTGACCCCGAAGTAGGTGAACGGGTTAAACAACGGATGCAGGCGATTATTGATAACACTTGCGCTGCGATGGGAGCAACGGGCAAGCTATGGTTTGAAGAAGGCTACCCCGCTACTATCAACAGTCCCCTGCATGCTAAACAATGTGCCGAGTCAGCGGCTAAGGTTACTGATGGTGAAAATATACTGCGTGATATGCCTCCGAGTATGGGCGCGGAAGATTTTTCCTTTTTACTCAATGCTTGTGTAGGTGCATACATTTGGATCGGCAACGGTGAAGTCCCTGCTAATCAAGCGGGTAGCGCCTGCATGTTGCACAATACTGAATATGATTTTAATGATGATATTTTACCTTTAGGGGCGAGTTACTGGGTGCAATTAGTTCAGGATATTCTTCGATAAATGAAAAAAATATTCACTGTACTGCTCACATTAAAACTCATTGTACTTACCTTAATGTGGCTTAGTAGTTATACACATTACACTTCTATTGGCGTAGATATTGACACTCAAAAAGATAACAATATCACGCATCACTTCTATCGCGTTCGCTGGCCCGCAAATGGCTCTATCTGGTTTGGTGGTGGAAACACCCAACGATCATCAGACCCAAGCAAGCACTATGAACCTTTTGATCTTGCCGCCACGTTTTTCTACGCTAACCCACAAAGGCCTGAGGTCAAAAGTACTTTAAATGCCTGGGGTTTTTGGCATCAATCCGCACAGAAACCCAATAAACAAACTTGGGTTGGGATCCCTAGCTGGGTTCCCGCTATATTCATACTCCTCATCATCTTAAATATGAAACCCTATTCTCAGATAAGAGAACGACGATAGCACAACTCTTTGATTCCACAGAATATCCAAAAAAAACCCGATTAACCTACTGGTGAAACGGTTATTTTTTGTATATTCTGTGGAATCAAATACTTGCACTCTCATTCGCATTTATATCTGGGAATTAGGGTTAAACGCAAAAGACTAAAATAAGAGTATGCTTAAACAATTATGAAACGTATAATCCGCGCCCCTCTTGCCCTGTGTGAATGCCATGTCTAGTGATACATCCAATAAAACAACGATTACTTTTTCTGAGCTAAATCTCTCAAAAGATGTCCTTAAAGCGGTTGAAGAAGCAGGTTATGAATCACCCTCAGCGATTCAGGCAGAAACTATTCCGCATTTGCTCGAAGGTCATGACCTAATCGGACAAGCACAAACTGGTACAGGCAAGACAGCCGCATTCGCTTTACCGTTATTGAGTAAGCTGGACTTAAGCTCAAAAGATACCCAGATTTTGGTGCTTGCACCTACG
Source organism: Cocleimonas sp. (assembly GCA_036479895.1). Classification (GTDB taxonomy): domain Bacteria; phylum Pseudomonadota; class Gammaproteobacteria; order Thiotrichales; family Thiotrichaceae; genus Cocleimonas. The sequence goes on from JAZGFW010000015.1 coordinate 12,574, forward strand.
CGCGAGCTAGCCATACAAGTAGCCGAAGCGATGCAAAGCTATGCACGTCATTTAAAAGGCTTTCACGTCATGCCTATTTACGGCGGACAAAGTATCAGCATTCAGCTCAAACAATTAAGACGTGGCGCGCATGTGGTGGTTGGTACACCTGGGCGTGTGATGGATCATTTACGTCGTAAAACGTTAAAACTCGGCAATCTAAAAGCAATGGTTTTAGATGAAGCTGATGAAATGCTACGCATGGGTTTTATTGATGATGTAGAGACAATTCTAAAAGAAACGCCTGATACACGTCAGACCGTTTTGTTTTCAGCGACTATGCCTAATGCCATCAAACGCATTACTCAAAAATACCTAAACGACCCTGTTGATATTAAAGTTAAAACTAAAACCAGTACCGTATCAACCATCACCCAATACTATTGGTCTGGTAAAACGGGGCATAAGTTAGATGTTTTAACACGTTTGTTAGAGGCAGAGGAATTCGGTGGCATTATTATTTTTGTGCGCACCAAAAACATGACCACAGAACTGGCAGAAAAACTGTCTGCGCGCGGTTATGCCGCCTTACCCTTAAACGGTGATGTGCAACAATCGATGCGTGAAAAAATCGTCAACCGTCTTAAAAAAGGCAGCCTTGATATTATCGTCGCAACTGACGTCGTTGCGCGTGGCTTAGATGTTGAGCGAATTACCCATGTAATTAACTACGACATGCCAGCCGATAATGAATCATACGTTCACCGTATTGGGCGTACAGGTCGTGCAGGTCGTAAAGGCACGGCAATTTTGTTTGTGCCACCCAATGGCAAGCGAGCGCTTGCGGGTATTGAGCGCGCCACAGGTCAAAAGATAGAACCACTTAAACTACCATCACCACAAGATATTAGTGAAGCACGCATAAATCGCTTTAAAGAGATGGTGATTGAAACAGCCGCATCACAAAAGCTAGAATTTTACCAAAATGTCATTACTGATCTTGCAAAAGACAGCGAGCTTAGCCTTGAAGAAATTACTGCCACACTGGCATTTTTAGTGCAGCGTGACCGCCCTCTTTTAGTTACGCCGCGCGATAATATCCCAGAGACTAAACTAGGCGACAGTCCAGATCATGGCAATAAACGCGGTCGTCGCGATGGCCGAGATCGTGATAATAGGGATAGCAGAGGAAGGTCAGACAGCCGTGGCGACAGAAATAGCCGCAGTAATCAGCGCAGAAAAGGTGAGACTCAGCCTGGCATGGTCACGTATCGCCTAGCGGTAGGTAAATCACACGGCACAGAACCGCGCCACATCGTCGGTGCAATCGCTAATGAAGCGGGTGTGGAAAGCCAATACATACAAAATATAGATATTAATGCGGACTACGCAACCGTAGACTTACCCGACGGAATGCCCAAAGAAATCGAGAAACATCTACAAGGTGTACGGGTTATGGGTGAAAAGTTGCAACTTAGAAAGTTCTCAGGTGATAAACCAGCAGCGAAGCCTAAAAAGAGGTTTGGAAAAAAGAAGAACAATCAAAACGACTAATATTTATACACCAAGATAAGCTTCCAACACATCGTGCTTCTATTGGTTACTTTTCGCTTGCGACTTGCTCAGAAAGCCGTAAGCGATCACCTCTTAAAATCTCTCCTAGGACATGATTATCCTAGAGACTTCAAATTTTATGGGGACTTCCAAACAGCCCTTAATATACCGACTATCTAATAAACTTTAATAATAAGGTCAATACTAATATACTGATTTAATCAAAATAAAAATAAAATAAGTCATGCCGCCCGAAAAGAAACTATCAAAAACAAATAACTCCATTCTTCCCATTGGCTTCTCTGTCATTATTTTAACAATGATACTCACTAATATATTTGCAATATCAATGATGAATGAAAGCTCAAGTTTGATGGTGGAAACCGTTAAACAAAGGATTTATAACAATAACTTGTTACGCAATATGACACAGGCATCATTTAGCCGTTCTATTCTACTGGCAGAAATGATTAAAACAGAAGACCCTTTTATAAATGATGAGCTTTTTCTTAAATTAAATACGCAAGCCACTGCGTTCTCTATCAATAGAGCAAAATTTGAGAGCGAAGATCTTAGTACTAAAATGGATAACTTACTGGTCGAGCAAGATCAACTTTCTCGAATTGTAGCGCCAATACAAAATAAGGTTTACGAGCTAATTCAATCAAATCAAAGAAAAAAGGCCGTAAACCTATTCAACAGCTTTGCTTTACCAAAACAAAACGATGTTCACAAAATAATTAACAAAATGTCAGAGTATCAATACAGTTCTGCACAAAAGACTTTTCAAGAACTAAAACATGAAAACAGCAAGGTCCTCTCAAGTATTATTTTGTTTGATATTATAAGTGTGCTTTTCAGCATACTACTTACCTTATTTGTACTAAAAAAACAAAAAAATAATGAGAGTCATCTTGCTATAATAGCCAATACAGATACGCTTACCAATCTACCTAACCGCCCTCATTTTATTAAAATTGTTGATCAATTTATTAAAGATAAGCCTGATTCTATCTGTGCCATTATCTT
>JAZGFW010000016.1:0-2645 GCA_036479895.1 Cocleimonas sp.
AATAGGCTAATATTTTACTGATTGAGGCGGAAAATGAAGCTAATAACGGGTTATTAGCAAGTTTTTCAACGAAAAGCAGTGAAATATTAGTCATTTTTACTCGTCACCTGATTCGTGCAAAGGTCTCTATCATCTTCAATACATGCTTCGGATGATTTAGAAGATAACTCTTTGCACTTAGGTTTGTCAGCGATAGCTGGATACTATTCAGAGAAGATTATTCATCAAACTCTGAACTCATCAGGAAAACGTGTTGTAGTGGCAACCCTCCTTGGCACAATTCCAGGGGCTCTTAAAGAGGTTGTAGACTATAAAGAGAATGGTGCTTACAGCAAACGTGACATGTTGTTAAATATGACAGGTGCTTTTTAGGCGCACTGTATGGTAATAAAAAACAGCAACGGCTTATTACAAATATTAACAGTAAAAATAACGCTTTTTTTGTTGAGGCTTCTTACAGGTTTTAATGTATTAATTAGGAGTTTCTGAGCATCTCAATTATTTTTAGTTTGCTAAAACTACCGCTAAATTCAAATCAACTTAATCAAAAGTCTCTTAAGAATTATTCTCTATACCCAAACCAACACCGCTAGCCAAAGCAACAAAATCAGGAAAAGATGTATTTACATTTGCGCAGTCGTTAATGGTGATTTTTCCGTTGGCACGTAATCCTGCCATCGCAAATGCCATCGCGATACGGTGATCCCCATGGCTGTCTACCTTACCTGAGGTGAGCTGACCACTTTGAATAATAATGCCATCAGATGTTGCTTTTGCATCAATGCCGCAATTATTAAGCCCGTCTGCCATAACTTGAATACGATCACTTTCTTTTACACGCAACTCTTCTGCGCCTGTCAAAACTGTTTTACCTGTTGCGCAAGCAGCAGCGACAAAAATCACAGGAAACTCATCTATTGCTAGTGGCACAAGCGCTTCAGGAATATTAATGCCTTTAAGTTGTGCTGAGCGAATGCGAATATCAGCAACCGGTTCGCCTCCCACTTCTTTTTCATTAGACAAAGTAATATCGGCTCCCATTAATTTGAGAACATCAATCACGCCAGTACGCGTTGGGTTTACACCAACATGTCGTAGCGTTAAATCAGAGCCTTCGGCGATACTCGCACCCACCATAAAGAAGGCCGCCGATGAAATATCAGCAGGTACATCTATATCACAGGCTTTTAAACTACCGCCACCTTGCAAGCTGATGTGATTACCATTTTCACCAGAGGTTGTTACGTCATATCCAAAGCCACGTAACATACGCTCGCTGTGATCTCTTGTTATTCCGGGTTCAGTTACACTGGTTTTTCCAGTTGCGTATAACCCTGCAAGCAGTACCGCTGATTTAACTTGTGCGCTAGCAATAGGCATTTCGTAATGAATTCCTTTTAAAGCACCGCCACCCTTGATAATTAAGGGTGGACGACCACCCTCTTCTGACGCTATATTTGCGCCCATCATGGTGAGTGGTTTGGTAATGCGGTTCATCGGGCGAGTTGATAATGAATTATCACCAATTAAGGTTGAATCAAATTTCTGCCCCGTAAGTAAACCTGTCATCAAACGCATAGCTGTCCCGCTATTTCCCATATCTATATCAGATGCGGGGGATTTTAGACCATTCATTCCAACGCCGTTAATAACCAAATCTGTAGGGCTTTTTTCTTCTATCTCCACGCCCATCAAACGAAATGCATTCATCGTTGCAATGCAGTCATCACCGTTTAAAAAACCACTAACATTGGTCGTCCCCGTTGCTAAAGAACCTAACATGATAGAACGATGAGACATCGATTTATCACCCGGTACGCGTAAAGTCCCGATTAGTTTTCCATCAGGGGTTGTGGTAAATTTGGTATTAGACATTATTTAGGCTTGTGTTGATTAAGTAAGAATGGAATTTAGCATACCTTGTTATTTCACGAAATGATTATAACCAGAGCTTTCTAAGAGATTGCCATTTTCATCGGTTATGCACTGAACATTATTATTAATTTTTCCTATTAATGTTACTGGGTAATTGATTGCTCTTAAGAACTTATCTTCGTTTTCGATAGGAATCGTAAACAATAATTCATAATCATCACCACCTGATAATGCAAATGGAATCGCTATACCTGACTCCATTGATTGTAAAGCGGATGATAAAGGTATTTTGTTTCTATCAACCTCTGCACCGACACTCGAAGCGGTTAAAATATGCGATAAGTCCTGTAATAAACCATCAGAAATATCGATACACGATGTAGCATACCGTTTGATTATTTCACTTTCTACAAGCCTTGCTGTGGGTCTATTTAAGCGTTGTTGACAGTAACTCTTATCTTCTTTAGATAGTTTTAATTTATTAAAAACACATGCCAACCCTACTGATGCATCGCCCAAGGTACCCGTTACATAAATATTGTCACCGAGCTTTGCGCCATTACGTAATAATGCCTTCCCTTTATTAACAAAACCCATGACTTGAATCGTAATACTTAAATCACCACGGGTTGTATCCCCCCCAACTAAGGCGCAAGCTGTTTTTTGTGACAATGTTTTTAGACCTAAACTGAAATCTTTTAACCATTGTTTATCTTCTGGCTTATCACCCGAAGGTAAGGTTAGCGCCAAGGTGAACCATTCAGCACTTG
>JAZGFW010000017.1:0-6633 GCA_036479895.1 Cocleimonas sp.
GGAGAGATATAGGGAGCTGGCACAGGACTCGGATAGACTGGAGTGCCCTGCTGTTGTTGCATAGGAGGCATCATAATCATACCTTGCCCATCATAACCACTACTCATAGGTTGCTGTGCAGGGTATGCATAGTAAGATTGCGGCAAAGGTGCTTCTGAACCTTGAAAAGGTAAAGTCTGATCATCTTTCCAAGGCAAGAAATTATTCATAAAGCTTAAGGGCGTAGATATATTTTTATTAAGGCTCCAGAAGTCACGCTGCATATTATTGGTTGATGCAGCCATATCGTAGATTGCAGGCTTCATTCCACTAATTGCATTAGACATTTCATTCGTTGTGCTTGTCATTTTCCCTACATTGTTTGACATATTCTCAGTAGAGGTACCCAATGTATCCATCGTTCCAGACATATGGGTCATCGTGCCTGAAATAGAATTCATATTATTATCAATCGAATCACTCATGTGAACGATCGTGTTAGCCATTCTATTTACATCTGATGTTAGTGAAAAAATTAGATAAAAACCAAATGCTGATAGAATAAAAAAGGCAACCATAGCAGGGTAAACCAGCATTTTCATACGCTTGGTTGTATTATCTGCTTTCGATTCAAACTCTTGCAGTTCGTTTTCTAACTCAAGAATATAATCTCTATGTAACTCACTTTTTGCCATACTGACACCGCCATTTAGTTTTTACTTATTTTTTATTTTTATTCGTTCAAGTCTATCCACTATAACTGATACTCGATCAGGGTAAAACAACTCAATAAAGCCTATCATATTAACTACTCGGTCTGATGAGCCTGCCTCAATTAATGGAATAGCTATTTCAGAGTATAATTCAGCTGCTTTTTTAGGGTAGCCTTGCCTCCAATATACATTACCTAGCTCACCTTTGTGTTCAATCACCTTAGGCTCTTTTTTTATTAACTGTAAATATATTTGAGCTGCTTCATCCAAACCATTATTCCAATAAGCTTCTCTTGCCATTTGCAACATTCCATCAGAATCTAATTGTTCTAAATCTGATATTTCAGCTGCAGATGTTTTTGAAACATCTGCTCTTTGGCTATCACCAGGAACTGGGGTTTTAAATGGCCCAACTTTACCTTTATTACTGACTTTAGCATCACTTATTTCCAGTGCGGCAGTAACTACTTCTTTGTTATTTGTATTTTCGTCAGTATTGGAGCTATTATTTTTCGCCGTTTTCTCGTTACTAGTTATTGCAACCAAGGGTTTTTGAAGTGAGTTAGAAGCGCTATCAGCCTGCTTTTCTATTAAGACATTATTTTTTTCGCCAGATCCCATAGCTAACAGAATCGCTATCACACCTAAAGCTAAAATAGCTGCGATTGGATGTCCCATTAACCACTTAACAATGTACATTTATAACTCCTTTCTATCCACAAACGTTACTAAACTATATCTTAGATAAGCCAGACAACAAGAAAAGACTCACTGAATGGATTTAATTAATCAGTGAGGAATTATCTCATAACTAAATTCATATAGTATTATAAATTAGTATAATAATTCACCTAAGCTTTCCATTTCTAATGCGGCTTTCGACCTTGGATCCAATTCAAATACAGCCATGCCTTCACTGAACGAACGTCGATATGCAGTACGTTGGTACAAACGTGGCGCAAGCATTGTAAGCCCATCCAATTCACATAACGCGTCAAAAGCGTCATCCGTCTCTCTAACAGCAGTATGCGTATCTGAACGATTCATAAAACCTAACACTTCGGGTTGAGAGCCACTTTTTCTAGCTTTAGAAATTATTTTTAAAAAACGTTGCGTTGACCAAACATCTGCTTGACTAGGAGCAATCGGAATTAATATCCGATCTGCGCGCTTTAGCGCTGAATTCATCGCTTCATTATCGGATAAGCCTATATCAACAATTACTTCTGTATGCTTACCTTCACTACCAAGCTGACTAACAAAGTGTTGGGGCTCAATTGAGGGGACATGCCCATCCTCGCTCCTAATTTCCAAAGCATCAGTTATCGTTGCCTGAGGGTCAAGATCATAGACAGAAACATGTACATTTCTTCTTGTCGCTACCCAAATTGACAGGTTAAATGCAACTGTGCTTTTACCCGTCCCGCCTTTCAAATTACCTACAACAGTTATCATTATTTCGTCACTTTGTCTTTTTTGAATTTAATAGCTTCTAATGGTTCATCATTTTTGTGATTCCCCACCCCTTTAACTAACGTGTTGGGCTCGACCTGATGCAGCTTTGGCACAGATATTTGGGGTCTTAACTGAGACCGATACATTGGCACAGGAACATACATATATCTTTGTACCGGTGGATTACTCACAAATGGCTTTTGATTATGTTGATTTGGCGGCTGTGGCTTTTGATGAGTATTGACAGGGTTTTTTCTGTTTTTAAAAGGCATTATAGGGTGAGGCCGAGGTGCGGTAATTTGCTGCGGTTGTTGAGGTTTTAATATAGAAAACACAGGAGGTTTTAGATTTATCTTTGCTTGTGTAGGAGCTACGGGTAGTTTTATCTCCAGATTTGGCGCAAAAGGAAAACTAGGTTGCAATTTTTTAAACATTGCCTCTTGTGGCACACTTAAGCTTTTTAAAAGTGAGTCCTTCTTCAACCTCACACTTTGTATCATTTCACGAGGTGAAGCAACCCAAAAAGGACCTACCGGTGGAGGAGACAGGAAAGCCTTACTATTCGCTTTAAATGGAATTTTTTGAAAAATCACACTCTCATTTAAAACACTATTGGGAGTTACTTTCGCATCAGCGGAAGTAGTTACTGTCCTGCTTCCACTCTCCGAGTCCGCGATAGTCTTTCCATTATAAAGAATCAATGCTGATGCTACAAAAGTAGCACCAGCAACGATTAAAACTCCTCTCTGTAAAACACTCATAGATAATTCTCTTATATATCCTTCTTCAAACGTATACCCCTACGCCCTAATTTTGGAGTTGGACTTTCTTTTGGCTTAGCTGCTGCCTTTGGCTTAGCTGTTGCCTTTGGTTTAGCTGTTGCCTTTGGTTTAGCTGTTGCCTTTGGTTTAGCTGTTGCCTTTGACTTAGCTGTTGCCTTTGACTTAGCTGTTGCCTTTGGCTTAGCTGTTGCCTTTGATTTAGCTGCTGCCTTTGATTTAGCTGCTGCCTTTGGTTTAGCTGCTGCCTTGGTTTTAGCTGCTACCTTTGGTTTAGCTGTTGCCTTTGGTTTCGCTGCTGCCTTTGGTTTCGCTGCTGCCTTCGGCTTAGCTGATAACGTTTTAGATGAGTTACTTAACGACTCTGTCTTTGTAATAACAGTTTCTTTATTAGCAGGTTTACGTGGTGTAGGAACCCAATCATCTTCATCGTCTTTAGCGCCTCGCTTAAAAATCAAACCAAAAACACCTTTAATACTTGTAATAACTAAGGTTCCTGCCATACCAACAATACCGAAGACCGTAGAGAAAACATCACTTACCTTCTCCCCAAAGCTTTCTTCATAAGCCGAACTACTACTATCAGCACTTGATTGAACTCCATGTGCTGCTCTCTTCTTATCAGGGTCAAAATCTGGTGGTGTAATCGAGTTTCCATCACCATCTATACAAAGTGCTTTGCCTGCGCTAATACAACCTAAAGGAATTACAATTAAAGTTAGCAAGGTAGAAATTAAACCACCGAACACCAACGATATCGCCATACCTTTAAAGATTGGATCTGTAATAATAACCAAAGAACCACCAATTAAAGCAAAGGCTGTTATGGCTATCGGTCGTGTACGTGCCTCACATGAATGAATCGCCGCATCAACAACACTCATACCTTCATTTATGACCGAACTTTTAGTGAAATCAACTAATAAAATTGAGTTTCTAACAACAATACCTGCCAAGGCTATAAAACCAATCATCGAAGTAGCTGTAAACTCAGCGCCACCCGTTCCTGGTATGCTATCCCACAACCAGTGACCAGGGATAATACCAATCAAGGTTAATGGAATTGGCGCAATAACGATCGCGGGTAAGATAAAGTTACCAAACAAACCCACTATAAGCATATAGATAAGAATTAATGCTGCCATAAAGGCAATACCCATATCACGGAAAGTTTCGAAGGTTACTGTCCACTCTCCGCCCCACTCAAAGTTTGTTTTATCAGCCGTATCTTCACGACCAAACCAGCTACCACCGGTAACAGCCGCGCCATCGGGGGCAATATATCCTTTTCCATTATTCGCTTCTGCTAATAAATCTTGTACTTGAAACATGCCATAAACTGGGGCTGCCAAATCACCCACAGTTTCAGCAGTTACAAACTCTACCGCGCGCAAATCTTTATGATAAATAGGTTGATCTGCTCTTTCCGAAACAAACCCACCTAGCTCAGATAAAGGCATGGTTTTACCCATTCTATTGGTTACAGGTAACTGAATGAGACGATTAATTTGTGACCGTGCACTTAAAGGAATTTGCATAATAATAGGCGTAGGATTTATCAAAGCGTTACGCTTTATATCACCTAATACAAAACCACCCATTGCCATTTCTAAGGTTGAATTAATATCTTCTACGCTTATACCATTACGCTGTGCTTTAGCCGCATCGACCTTAAAGCGTAAAATATCATGAGGCTCTTCTAGGAAGTTATCCACATCAGCAAGATTAGGTGCATCTTCAAAAATCTTAGTTAAGTCTTTTGCAACTTGCCGACGAACTTCAGCACTTGGACCATAAATTTCAGCGACTACTGATTGTAAAACAGGTGGTCCCGGCGGCATCTCAACCACTTGTATCTTAGCGCCTAATTCTTTCGCTAAAGGCGTTAACATTTTGCGCGCCTCATCCGCAATTTCATGACTTGAACGATCACGATCGTTCTTATCAGTTAACTGTACTTGAATATCACCCTGCCATGAATTTGTACGCAAGTAGTAATGTCTTACCAAGCCATTAAAGTTAAACGGTGAAGCTGTGCCAGAATAAGTTTGCACGGCTGTAACTTCTTCAACCTGCTGCATTTTAGTGGCTATTTTACCAATTAAGTTAGCCGTTATTGGTAACGCTGTACCTTCAGGAAAGTTCACAACAATATTAAACTCGGGTTTATTATCCAGAGGTAACATTTTGACTTTTACGCTGTTGGTATAAAACAGCACTAGAGTTAATAAAAGCACAACAACCAAGGCATATATAAGAAGCATACCTTTTTTTCTATTTTGAATAAGTGGAACAATTAGACCTCTAAAGAATTTTTCTAAGGCCGCAGCTTGTTTGTGCTCTTTTTCTTCCATGACTTTAAGTTGCTTAAGTCCCGGCTTTAATTTATTCGTTAGCCATGGGGTAAAGGCAAAGGCTGCAAATAAAGAAAAAATCATCGCTACCGAGCCCAAAATAGGTATCGGAGACATATAAGGCCCCATCATACCGCTGACAAAGCCCATCGGCAGTAATGCAGCAATAACAGTAAAGGTTGCTAATATTGTTGGATTACCGACCTCTCGTACTGCGTCAACGGCCACATCAACATCTAAACTCTCGGACATCAGCCAACGTCGGTAAATATTCTCTACCACCACAATAGCATCATCAACCAAAATACCAATGGAAAATATCAAGGCAAAAAGGCTTACACGATCAATGGTTAAACCCAACATCCACGCTGAAAATACTGTTACGGTAATAACGACAGGAATAATAATAAAAGTAACTAAAGAGGCTCTCCAACCAAGGAACAACAACACTAATATTGTAACCATTAAGGTCGCTTCACCTAGCTTAAATAGCAACTCATTTACTTTAGCTTTTGCCGATGCACCATAGTTTCGGGTTGTCTCCACATGGACATTATCAGGAATTAACCGCCCTTTTAAATACTCAACTTTTGCTAACACAGCTTCTGCAACTTCAACGCCGTTTGAACCGTGTTTTTTAGCGATAGCAATAGTAACCGCTGCAGATCCATTCGCTCTTTCCTTACCTTCTTCAACTGGCGTGGCTTTACCCGTATAGTAAGACACGATTTTAGTAGCTTCGCTTGGCCCCTCAAGGACTGTAGCCACATCTCTAACATAGACAGGGCGACCATCAATCACCGCCACCATTAAGCGTTTAACATCTTCTGCTGACTTTAGAAACGAACCCGTTATAACATTGATAAACTTATCACCGGGTTCAACAGAACCCGCTGTTCGTTCTGAGTTTGCCATACGGATAGCATTAGCAACTTGAGCCAAAGAAACACCATAGGTTGACAGGCGCTCAGGTAAAACTTCTACGAGAAGTTGATCCGTTCGACCATCCACAATAAAGCTTTGACTTGCATTGGGTACTTCACGCAGTTTTTGCAATAAATCCAATGAGACTAGCTTTAATGAAGCATCATCAACGTTATTAGACCATAAGGTAAGCGTAACGACAGGAACATCATCAACACCAACTGGCTTTACCAAAAATCCTGTTATACCTTGCGGCATTCTGTTTTTATTAGATGCCAACTTATCGTTCAATTTAACGATAGATGACTCAAAATCTTCACCTACTTTAAACTGTACTGTAACCATGGCATTACCACGAGATGAAGCTGAATACACATGCTTCACCCCTGTAATTTCAGACATTATGCCTTCAAGGGGACGAGCTACTTG
>JAZGFW010000018.1:0-8632 GCA_036479895.1 Cocleimonas sp.
AGAGATTGTCGCTATAATAAAAAACTGTTTAATTTTATCGAGTCGGACTTACATAATCTCTATCCCAGCCGGCGTGATTTAAACATGCTCCGCGCTAGTCATCGTTTTGGTGTCGTAAAAGGTGAGCTTCGCGCTTTTGGCTCATTTGATTTTAAACTCGATAAAAAGAGACGTATTGTTGAGCCAGCACCCGCCAGCCAAGGTGAAGTGGCACGTTCAATGTTTCATATGGCAACCAGCTACAAGCTAAAGATTTTTGCAAAACAAGCGGAAACACTTGCGTATTGGAATAAAGTGGATCAACCGAGCAAAGAAGAAAAGCGCAGAAATGATTTAATTGAAGAGCTTCAAGGTACTCGAAATATCTTTATTGATGATTCAAAAAGCATAGAGAAAGCCAAGTTGTTGTTCCTTTAAAAACTGTTTTGTGTACGTATAGCCAGAATTATCTCCCTAAAGTCCCGACTAATAATCAGGCTATAACTTATTGGAAATCAATATAATCTACTGTATTATTACTCGTCATATTTGTTACAACTAATATACAAGGTAGAAGATGAGAAAAGGGATAATATTAGCTGGTGGTAGCGGTACGCGCTTGCACCCACTCACGCAGGTCGTCAGCAAACAGTTAATGCCTGTTTATGATAAGCCCATGATTTACTACCCCCTAACCGTTTTGATGTTAGCGGGGATTCGTGAAATTTTAATTATCACCACGCCACATGACAGCCAAAGCTTTCAACAACAATTAGGTGATGGTTCAAAATGGGGTATTAGTATTCAGTATGCCGTTCAACCAGAACCAGAAGGATTAGCGCAAGCTTTTATTATTGGCAGAGAATTTGTCGGCAACGACCCTGTTACTTTAGTCTTAGGCGATAATATTTTTTATGGCGAAGGCTTGTCGGACCGTTTATTTGATTTGTCAAAACAAGAAACAGGCGCAACTGTTTTTGGTTATTATGTACGTGACCCTGAACGCTATGGCGTGGTTGAATTTGATAAAGATGGCAAAGCATTGAGTATTGAGGAAAAGCCTGAAGTAGCTAAATCAAACTACGCGGTAACGGGCTTATATTTTTATGATAATGCTGTGCTTGATATTGCAAGAGACATTAAGCCCTCACCACGTGGCGAGTTAGAAATTACGGATGTTAACAAAGTCTACCTTGAACAAGGCAACCTTGAAGTTGAAATGCTAAAGCGCGGAACTGCTTGGTTAGATACAGGTACACATGCTTCCCTATTAGATGCAGGAAATTACATCCGCATTATTGAAGAGCGCCAAGGTTTAAAAATTGCATGCCCTGAAGAAATTGCTTTGTTTATGAACTATATCAATAAAGAACAGCTCTTAGAGCTTGCTGAGCCATTAAAGAAAAGTGGTTATGGACAATATCTGATTGATATAGTCAATGCAGGCTTACACGCTTAAATCTAAATAGTAAGAAATATTAAGGCACAGTGAAAAAATGACTGAAACAAACTCAATAGAATCAAATACATCAAGCACCAAGACATGTCGTATTTGTGAGAACACAGATCATAATATTCATTACGACGTACGTGAAATGATGCTTGGACTTCGTAGTTTACATGGCTATTTTGAATGTGCTGAGTGTGGCTGTTTACAAATTTCAGACGTTCCTGACAATATTCAAGAATTCTACCCTAGCGATGATTATTATTCTTACGATAAAGTTGAAGCGGGTACAGGTATTAAAGGTTTCTTAACCAAAAAGCGCGACCGCTATGCCGCTACAGGAAAATGTTTGCTGGGTAAGCTCATGCAACGTTTTCAACCACACGACAAACTTCCTTCTTTACGTCATGCCAATGTAACGCTTGATTCTAAGATATTAGACGTGGGTTGTGGCGCAGCACATTTATTGCATTCCATGAAAGAAGCAGGTTTTAATAACTTGCTTGGTATTGATCCCTTTAACAAGACTGAAATCAGTTATGAGAATGGGTTAAAAGTTGAAAAAAAATCTATTCATGAATTAGCCCTTGAAGATGAACAAGGTGATTGGGATTTGATTATGTTTAATCATTCCTTTGAGCATGTTTTTGACCAAAATGAAGTATTAGACAAGGCCTTTAAGCTACTAAAACCGGGTGGAATTTGCATGATTCGTGTTCCAACGGTAACTTCATGGGCGTGGCGTAGTTATGGAGTTGACTGGGTACAGTTGGATGCACCGCGCCATTTTTTCCTTCATTCAATAAGAAGTATGCAATTATTAGCTGAACAAGCAGATTTTAAATTAGATAACGTGGTTTATGATTCATTTGCTTTTCAAAGCTGGGGTAGTATCCAATATCAACAAGATATTGCTTTGCATGATGAAAACTCTTATGCGGTAAACCCTGATAAATCATCCTTCAATGCCGAAGACATTCGTGAATTTGAAGAGCACAGTAAAGAACTGAACAAATCCAAATCTGGTGATCAGGCTGCTTTTTACCTTAAGAAACAAACTTAAAAATGCCACATTCAAATAAACAAAAAATACTCGCTATTGCCTCACCGGGAGGGCACTGGATTCAACTGAACAAAATTTGTAATCCTTTAGAAAGCCAGTTTGATGTTGTTTATATTACTCCTGGCGCACGATACGGAAATGCAAAGAACAACAGAAAAGTTCTAAATATTACCGATGCAAGTGCAGATAGTAAGCACAAACTGATCCCTTTAGTTTTTCAATTACTGTCAATTTTTATTAAAGAACGCCCTACCGCAATCATTTCCACGGGTGCAGCACCGGGTGCTATTGCATTTTTATTGGCCAAGTTTCTACCCATAAAAACCATTTGGGTGGATAGCATTGCTAATATCTCCCAACTTTCTCGTTCTGGACGAATTATAAAAAACCATGCTGATGAGGTTATCACCCAGTGGGAATCACTAAGCGATGGCAATAAAGTTGTCTATCAAGGTTCTATATTATGAGGTCTTTAGACACATGATATTTGTAGCCGTTGGCACTCAATTTTCATTTAACCGCCTTGTCCAATACATGGATGAGTGGGTAGTTTCTGACCAGAATACAGATAAAGAAAATGTAATTGCTCAAATTTCTGACGGTAGCTTTCTCCCCCAAAATATGGATTACAAACGCTTTATGAACGGTGAGAGATACAATCAAAATATACACGAGGCTTCTGTATTTGTATCGCATGCAGGCATGGGCAATATCATTAGCGCACGCGAACAACAAACACCCATTATCGTTATCAACCGTCAACTCGCATTGGGGGAGCATCGTAACGATCATCAAGCTGATGGTTTAAAATGGATGGCTAAGCTTGACGGAGTTTATACAGCATCTACACAAGAAGAGCTGTATGAACACCTCAGTCATATCGACGCATTAAAGCCTTCCAATAGTTCACGGGTTGGAAATCAACAGCTTTCAGATTATATTGCTAATTTTATTAATTTAACTGACAAAAAAGAAACCCTCGTTAAGCTATGATAGCTATGAACAAAGACGGGCTTCATCAGGGCAATGCTTAAAAAAGCGCTTCGCAATCCTTTGTTATTACAAAGTTTAGTCTCTATTATTGCGCGCTTTGTTGGTGTAGCGCTCAATTTTGCGGTAGCTAAAATAATCACTACTGAATTACCCCGAGCTGAAGCGGGCATGTTGTTTTTATTAATGACTTTTGTGACAGGTTTCGCGCTCTTTAGCCGTATTGGGATCGACCAATTACTCATTAAAGAAGTCGCATCAGCCAAAGAGAATGATGATGCTTTTAAACACGGTTTTTTACGCAGTAGTTACCGTTTTATTGCTATTTTCTCTTTAGGGTTTATGACTTTTTGGCTGATCCTTAGCCCCCTGTTGCAAAAGCACTTTTTTGACAATCAAATTAATCTTAATTACTTAATGCTTGCCAGTGTAGGTATCCTTTTTTATAACGTTGTTGTTATTAATAGCACTTACCTCAAGGCCATTAAACAAACGGTGAAAGCCGTTTTATCCCAAAATGCACTCCCTGCAATCACTTTGCTAGTGCTGCTAGCTTTTTTCTGGAGCAGCTTTAGAGAACAACAAGCGTTTATTAACATCTACACTTTTTCACTATTTTTAGCGGGCGTAATAGCCATAACAATGACGCGAAGCGCCGTCTTTAGTACATCTGCTAGTGCACTTTCTAATCCAAAGAATTCACAAGGCCTTAAAAGCTTAATTAAAAAATCACTACCACTTGCACCTATTTCTTTCATTTCATTTTTAATGATTTTTGCTGATAAAATTATGGTGGGCCTTTATCTTACCAATGCAGATGTTGCTTTGTATGAAATTGCAGGTCGCGTTTCTTTTATTGTATTATTTTTCTTAGGTGCTTTAGAGGCAACCATATACCCACGTTTGTTAAATGTGTCCACCCAAAATCCTGCACATCTACGGTCATTCTTCTGGCAATCTACTGCATTGGTCATTGCTATTGTTTTCAGCATTACGCTCGCCATGTATTTTCTGTCTGATTTGATATTAGGATTTTTTGGAAATACCCAAAATGATTACACCTTTGCCAGTGAATCGTTACAAATTTTATTATTTGCCCAATTATTAAGAGCGATTAGCTTAACCTTTTCCTTTATGTTTATAATCCGCGAAAAAGTACGTTACTTGAATATTATTTTAGGTCTAGCTTTAGCGACTAATCTTATTTGCAATGCTTTTTTGATACCACAATATGGAATTAACGGCGCCGCATTAGCGACATTATTTGCTAATGCTTTTTTATTAGTAGCCGTATTATCCCTATTCTTTTTTCATAAATTGTTACAAAGAACAAACCAATCACAAGGAGCAGAGTCAGCATGATTATACGTATTCTAGCAATGCTCTTTGTACTGTCTATTTTCATTCCTGTTGAGTTTCACGTATTGGCAGGCACTTTACGTTTAGAAGCTTATCGAGTCGTACTGGCACTTGCCTTAGTGTATGCCTTTATCAATATCAGAGAAGTCCTTAAGAAAGCAGATATTATTGATATTTTACTGTTCTTTTTTGTGATACTTGCCAGTGCCAGTTTGATTTATAATCATGGTTTACAAAAGGGCGTGGAGTCAGCAGGGATCCTTATTATTGAGATTCTAGGGGCTTTTTATTTGGCTCGGTTATTTATTACCACACCTAAATCGTACTACCAAATCAATAGTTGGTTTGTGATTATATTAGCGGTATTAGTTTTATTTTCTCTTTACGAAGCCTTTGCTAAGCACCGTATTCTGCACGAATGGGCAAAGATGATAACCGGCAACGACGCACTTGACTATCGTTTGTATACCTATCATTACATTCGTATGGGTATTATGCGCACCACCAATCTCTTTGCGCATCCTATTTTATATGGAACGATTGGTGCTATTTTCTTCCCTTTTATTGTATTACTAACCGCGTATAAATTTAACATTACTAACCTCACAAAAGCGATTGCCATATTTGTTGGCATGATTTCAACACTGTCATCTGCGCCATTGCTTTCAATCGCCTTTCAAGGCATGACTGCTGTACTAACCCGTTTTTGGTCAGGTGGAAAACGTTTCTGGATTGGCTTTGGTTTTATTGCCTTATCAGGAATGATTTTAATCAACGCCATTTCAAACCGTGGTTTCTTTGCAATCTTAATATCTCACTTAACCTTTAACCCTACTACGGGCTACTGGCGACTGTTGCAATGGAAATACACGATGGATGATATAAGTAATCATCCTCTCTTTGGTATTGGATTGCATGATTGGACACGACCTAGCTGGATGAACAATAGTATTGATAGTTTTTGGCTGTTAATGACGCTTCAACATGGGGTGATTGCAGCCTTTATTTTATTGTTTTTATGTTTGTATGCTGTTTTCCATGTATTAAACCGTTTGCATAAACACCACCCTGCTAGCCGTTGGATGGTAAAATCGTGGATTCTCGCCTTTATGTCGCTTATTTTAATTGGCTTTACAGTAGATTACTTTGGTAAAATCCAACCACTCTTCTTCTTTATTTTAGGCTCTATTGGCTGGGCTAATAATTACCCTAGACTCAATCAAGTGATTGGACGCATGAGTGATGCTGCTCGGATACGTACTGCAAGAAAGAAACATGGCTTACTCGCCAAAGCAAACAACGCGCACAAGCATAATAGCAGTGACGAGAGACACGAATGAGAGCACGTTTTATCAATCAAAATATGTTTATGGTACTCGTCAATATACGAAATAAATTACTGTACGCCAGAACGTGGTATTTCCGTAGCGTTTTCGGCATGGATATTGCCAAAGATGTACGTATTTCCCTAAAAGCGCGCATTGATAAGACCAACCCGAAAGGCCTAACGATTGGTGAAAAAACGATGGTTACCTTTGATGCCATCATACTTTCACACGACTATGCTTCACGTCGTCATGCCGCTAAAACAGTTATCGGCTCACATTGTTTTATTGGTTGTGGTGCAATTGTTTTACCCAATATCACCGTAGGCAACCATTGTATTGTTGCAGCAGGTAGTGTTGTAACACGCGATGTGCCTGATAACTGCATTGTTGCAGGAAACCCCGCTAAAATAATTAAAACAGGGATTGATACAGTCGCTTACGGCATGTTGACCGAAGACTATTTAGCTGTATCTAATACAGAACCGAATGCAGAACCGAATGCAGAACCGAATTCAGAATTAAACCCAGAAAAAAAACAGCAAACACCTGATCAAATAGTGGAGAATAAAATAAAGAGTAAGGCAAAAAACGATACATATAATGATACAAACAATGGGGTAGAAAATGAGCCAGCTTGATATCATTCTTGTTTCATACAATACAGCTGAATATACCAAACGTGCCATTGAATCTGTTTACGATGAAACACGTGATACCACGTTTAAAATTATCATGGTAGATAATAATTCTAGCGATCACTCAGTTGAATTAATAACTAAAGAATTTCCTAAAGTGGAAATCATCCAAACAGGTGCTAATCTCGGCTTTGCAGGCGGTGTAAATATTGGAGCAAAAGCTACTAATAGTGAATATATTCTCTTATTAAACCCTGATACGGTTATCTTAGAAGGTGCCATAGATAAGCTGATGGCATACGCTAAAAGTACACCACAAGCAGGTATTTGGGGCGGCGTAACCCTAAACAATGACTTAAGCCTAAACCCTAATAATGCACGAGCGCAACTATCTTTTAAAACACTCAGCTTTATGGCCTTAGGTTTAAGTAAAATATTTAGAGGTAGTTGCTTTTTTAATGAAGATAACTACGGCTGTTGGGACAGAAATAGTGAACGTGAGGTTGACGTCATCACGGGTTGCTTCTTTTTAACACCGCGCAACTTATGGGAAGAACTTGATGGCCTCGATGAAACTTTTTTCATGTATGCCGAAGAAGCTGACTATTGCATTCGAGCCATAAAAAAGGGCTTTCAACCGCGTGTTACCCCGCTTGCAAAAATCATCCATCACGGTGGTGTTAGCGAAATAAACATCTCAGGTAAAATGCTTAAGTTGCTGAAAGGTAAGGCTGAGTTGATTAATAAACATTACGCGAGTTGGAAGAAGCCTCTATATAAAGGCTTATTAGTTTGGCACGTTTTTAATAAAACTATGGCACTCAATCTATTAAGCTTAGTTAAAAAAGATAATATTCCTACACGAGATGAATGGCGTATTGTTTATAAGCAACGTAAGCAATGGTTGAGAGGTTATCAATAGTGGCAACAGTAATTGTACCTGCCCACAATGAAGCCAGCGTAATTGAAGCCTGTCTTAATAGCATCGTTAATCAAGCAGGCATTGACCACATCATCGTGCCCTGCAATGGCTGTACCGACAATACCGTAGAGATTGTAAAAAACCAATTTCCTACCGCTGTCTGCTTAGATATTAAAAAGCCCTCTAAAACCAATGCACTTAATATCGCTGAAGAAAAAGCACATGAACTTGGGGTTACCTACCCTATTTTTTATATCGATGCAGACACACAACTTAGCGATAATTGTATCCCGCATATTACACAAGCCATGGCGAAAGGCGGCGTGCTGTTATCAGCGCCAACACCCATCATAAATACGGATAAATCCTCATGGCTGGTAAAAACCTATTACAAGGTTTGGACGCGCCTACCCTATATCAAAGAAGGGGTTATTGCCACTTGTAGCTTTATCGTCAGTGAGTCGGGTAGACAACGTTTTGATAAATTTGCCGATGTTATTGGTGATGATGGCTTTATCCGCTGCCACTTTAAAAATAGAGAAATATCCAATATTGAAGGTGCTGAGATTTATATCTCTGCACCCCGTGATATTTTCTCCCTGATTAAAATAAAAACCCGTGCCAGACTCGGTAATATGGAACTACTGGCAAAGAAAAAATGCCCTGTTGTAGAAAAGAAAAACTACGGAAGTGTGATGAAGAAAAGACTCTTAAGCAAAGAATTTCTACCCACCAGTATCTATATATTGATTGCTTCTATTATTCGCCTTCGCGCAAAATCACAGTTCAAAAAAATCAAGTCATATCAATGGGAAAAGGATACTTCTTCACGCTAATCATAAATTAATAACAACTCCCTAAAAAATTTCCGCTCTTTCATCTGAAAAACTGTTGCTTTTGCGCAACAAT
>JAZGFW010000019.1:0-17469 GCA_036479895.1 Cocleimonas sp.
TCAGATTATTTAGCGAGCTTCCCATTCAGTTTTTTTGAATGGTGAACTCGATTATTAGAACGAGCTTTGCGAGTCGTTAGCGAGCTTCCCATTCAGTTTTTTGAATGGTGAACTCGATTATGTCGGCGTCTTTTTTGCCGACGTGTGCGCTGGGCAACTAGAGTAAGTTATTTTTCCTACAAAGCTCAGTTTAACGTTGATCTAGTTAAAAATACGCTTTACGAAAAACGCCTTTTGTTTCTCAACAAGCGAATCGTCTTATAAACTTTTCGTGTTTTTTCATGCCTTTCGTGGACAAATAAAAATGTGGATCAATAACCTAAAATACAACAATGACGGCCTAATCCCCGCTATCGCTCAACAACACGACACAAAAGAAGTGTTAATGATGGCATGGATGAACAAAGCTTCCATCGAAGAAAGCCTTAAAACAGGACGCGTTTGTTATTGGTCGCGCTCACGTCAAGCATTTTGGCGAAAAGGCGAAAGTTCTGGGCAAGTGCAAATGCTTAAAGAGTTCCGGGTTGATTGTGACAGCGACACGTTGTTGTTATTAGTCGATCAAACAGGCCCTGCTTGTCACACGGGTCGTCGAAGTTGTTTTTATCAACGATCTGAAGGCGATGAATTAATAATAGATTCTGAACCCTTAATTGACCCTGAAAAATTGTACGGAAAGTAAAGCCCGATGAAATGGCTCCTGTTAAAAATCATTCGAGGTTACCAACTGATTCTTAGCCCTGTACTAGGCAGTAGCTGTCGTTTTGAACCTACTTGCTCCTGTTACACCCATCAAGCCATTGAAAAACACGGCGCTCTGAAAGGTACTTGGTTAGGCGTTCGCCGTATAGGTAAGTGCCACCCTTGGCACGAAGGCGGCTATGACCCTGTTCCTGAAAAAAAGCCATAATCTGAATCATTTGCAATGTATTGAAAGAGTAAAATGGCTGAAACTCCACTTTATTTTTGCCTAAACCTGTGAAGCCGTTATAATACGTTCTTTCCTACAAACGAATTAATAAAAAATGATTATTGATAAGATAGAAATTGGCGAGAACAAGCCAGAAGTTATAAACGTAATAATTGAAATTCCTGCTGAATCTTCTCCAGTAAAATATGAAATTGTAAAAGAAAGTGGCGCTTTAGTGGTTGACCGTTTTATGTCTGCACCCATTTTCTATCCAGCAAACTACGGTTTTATCCCACATACTCTCGCTGACGATGGCGATCCAATGGATGTGCTTGTAGTTACGCCTACACCATTGGTACACAACTGTGTTATTCCTGCTCGCCCTATCGGTATTTTAAATATGTCTGATGAAGCGGGGCAAGATTCAAAGGTGCTTGCTGTACCGGCACATGGCCTTCACTCATCGTCTGATTACATACAAAGTTACACCGATTTACCGCCTTTATTATTAGAGCAAATTGAGCACTTTTTTGAGTACTATAAGGTGCTAGATAAAGATAAATGGGTGAAGCTTGATGGTTGGGCAGATGCAGTAGCTGCCAAACAAGCCATTATGGATAGTATTGATTTATATAATAAATAATAATTCCTAGGGGCAACTTTCTCGTTGCTTCTAGATTAACAAACGGGCAGCATATTTTAGGCTTCATTAATATTGAAGTCCCTTAAAAAAATGGCAATAAAGAACAAAACGGAAAAATCCGAGCGTAGCGAATACCGCCTGTTTCGGGCGCGTGCTTATGTAGCTGCTGCCTTAGTTTTGCTTGCGCTTTTGGCGGTATTTATTCGTCTGATTAATTTGCAGATACAGCAATATGAACACTATACCGAGCTATCAAAAGAAAATTATTTAAAGCGTATTCCCATTCCACCTGTGCGTGGCCTAATCTATGATAGAAATGGTGTGTTGCTCGCTGATAATCATATTGAATATGTTCTAGAAGCTAAAGAAGATGATGTAAAAGATATGTCTGCTAAGCTCACAAGCCTAATGCAGTTGTTGCCCATTACAAAACAAGACATTAATAAATTTAAACAAAAGTTACGTGTTAACTCTCGCTTCCAAGCTGTGGTGTTGCGTAAAAACATGACTGAAAAAGAAATCGCTATTTTTTCTGCCAATCGTTTTCGTTTCCCTGGTTTTAAGGTCAGTGTTCGTATGGAGCGTATTTATCCATTAGAGTCTGTTGCCAGTCATTTATTAGGCTATGTAGGGCGAATTGATAAGCGCGACTTAAAAAAAATAGATAAAAAAGAATACAAAGGAACCACCCATATTGGCAAGACTGGTATAGAAAAGCAATACGAAACACGTCTACATGGCAAAGCAGGTTTTGAAGTTATAGAAGTGGATGCGCACGGTAAACCTCAACGTAAACAATCAGAACAAGCCCCAATCGCTGGTGAAGATATATTTTTAAGCATAGATCTTGAACTACAAATAAAAGCCGAAGAGCTTCTTAAAGATCATAACGGTGCAGCAGTTGCCATTGATCCTCGCAACGGTGAGGTATTAGCTATGGCGAGTATGCCTTCCTTTGATCCTAACTTATTTGTCAATGGTATTTCATACGCTAACTACAATGCCTTGCGAGATAACCCCGATCGCCCCCTGTATAATCGTGCAATCCAAGGCTCCTATCCACCAGGTTCTACGATTAAACCCATGGCAGCGCTTTCCGGTTTAAATTCAGGCGTAATGTCACCGACTAAAACGGTCTATGGAAAAGGTTATTTTCAAATACCTGGTAATCGTCATAAGTTCAGATGTTGGAAAAAAGCGGGCCATGGTCATATCAGCTTGAATCGTGCAATCTATCAATCTTGCGACGTTTACTTTTATGACTTGGCTTTTCGAATGGGTATTAATCGCTATTCAAAAGCGATGAATAAATTTGGTTTTGGAAAGAAGACAGGGATTGATTTACCCCATGAACGTTCTGCATTAATGCCAACATCACAGTGGAAACGGAAACGCTATGATAAATTCTGGTATCCCGGGGACACGGTAAATACGGGAATTGGTCAGGGCTATTTCACGGCTACACCCATTCAATTAGCGTTCGCAACAGCAACTTTGGCAAATCGTGGACGCAAAGTAAAACCGCATCTTTTGTGGGCGACACGTGTTTCGCGTAACTTACCCGAAAAATTAGTGAAGCCCGTAAAACTTCCTTCAATTGGCGTTACTAAACTTCGTTATTGGGATGATGTCATTCGTGGCATGGTTAATGTTGTGCATGGTGCAGGAGGTACAGCAAGACGTTCAGGAGCTGGAGCCAAATATCGTTTTGCAGGGAAGACCGGTACAGCCCAAGTATTTGGTATCGCTCAAAATAAAACCTATAACGCCTCAAAGCTAAAGAAAAAATTACATGACCATGCTTTATTTGTCGCTTTCGCTCCCGTAGAAAACCCACGAATTGCACTTGCTCTTATTGCTGAAAATGCAGGTGGCGGCAGTAAAGTTGCAGCTCCTATCGCCCGACAGTTATTAGATACTTATTTATTATCTAAGGAAGAGAAACTCACATTAAAGGAAAAACAACAGGCACTATTAGATGCTAAAAATAAGAAAAACCCACAAAAGAACAAGAAAAAAAGTGAGGCACGTTAACGATGAATAATAAAAACGGTTTTGACTTGAGTAGTTTTCTCATGCGGCTGATTTCATCAATTGATTTAGTCTTAATAGTGACGCTTATTTTATTGCTATCTTTAGGTAGCATCACTTTATTTAGCGCATCCGGTGAAAATATGAAAATGATGAATAATCATACTATTCATCTTATTTTAGCCGCTATTGTTATGCTCATTGCCTCACAGCTATCCAGTGAAATGTTAAATCGTTGGTCAATTTGGATTTATGCGTTTGGCATTATTGTTCTCGTTCTTGTGCTTATTCAAGGTTCAATGGGGAAAGGTGCGCAACGCTGGTTAGAATTTGGTAGCTTACGTTTTCAACCATCTGAGGTGATGAAATTAGCCGTTCCCATGATGGTTGCCAGTTATTTTTCAAATAAGAGCCTGCCGCCAAGTTTTAAAGAAGTTTTTATTGCAGGTATCTTAGTGCTTTTACCCGTGCTATTGATTGTTAAACAACCTGATTTAGGTACTGCCCTTTTAGTCGGTAGTGCGGGCTTTTTTGTCATCTATTTTGCAGGTATTCCTTGGAAGTGGTTAGCGGCCACGTTAACCGCAGGTGCTGTTGCTGTGCCCCTAATTTTCAAATACGGTATGCATGAATACCAGCAACAACGGGTACTAACCTTCTTAAACCCTGAGGCGGATCGCTTAGGCTCCGGTTATCATATCTATCAATCAACCATCGCAATCGGTTCTGGTGGAGTACATGGTAAAGGTTGGCTTAATGGCGACCAATCACGGTTAGACTTTTTGCCAGAGCGGCATACAGACTTTATTTTTGCCGTTTTTGGTGAAGAATTTGGCTTACTCGGCAATATGATTTTATTTAGTTTGTATATTTTTATTATTTGGCGAGGATTGTACTTAGCCACAAAAGGACACGACACTTTTGCACGTTTATTAGGCGGTAGTTTGAGCCTGACTTTCTTTATCTATCTATTTGTTAATACAGGAATGGTAAGTGGGATTTTACCCGTAGTGGGCGTACCTTTACCGTTGATCAGTTATGGAGGTACATCTCTGGTTACTTTGATGGCAGCGTTTGGTTTATTGATGGGCTTAAGAAGGCAAAAGCGCGGCTACTCTTAGCTTTTCTCTTAGTTGCTTTATACCCGTTTATTACTTACCTTTAGCTTTCATCTTTTCTAAACGTTTTGTTGCTAGGTTAACAACATTCTTATTCTCAGGAAAATAGCGTAATACATCTTCAAAAGTTCGGCGCGCTAAGTCCCATTTTTTTAATGCATAAAAGCTGTAGCCCAGTTTAATAGCGGCATCCGGTGCTTTCTCACTGTATTTATAAGACTGAAGTACTTTAATAAATTCTTGGACAGCGCCGTTATAATTATTGTGCGAATACATAATTTCACCAATCCAATATTGTGCATTAGCCGCTAAGGGGCTTTCGGGTTGCATTTTTATGTATTCTTTAAATGCGGTTGTCGCGGCAGTAGGTGATACTTTAATTTTGTTAAATGCTGCTTTGTAGGTTTCTTTTTCGTAGGTTGTGGCGGGTCTTATTTTTTTCTTGGCAGCTTCATCATCAGTCTTCTTGGTACTACTAGCGGGGATGATAGTTTTTTCTGTTTTAGGCTCAGTGGCTACGGCTGGTTTTTCTTTGGTGCTAGGTTTAGGCTCAGGCTTTTTGATCTGTACTGCTTCTTTTTTTGCTGCAGGTTTTGTTGCAGTAGGTTTGTTAGAGCCAATTGATTTACTTAACTCATCAATTTGTTCATCAATGTTCAGAAAACCCTGCTTCTGCACTTTTTTAAACTGCTGAAGTTCATGTTTAAGCTCATCATTACTACCACGTAGCTCTCTATTTTGGCTTTCAAGCTTATCCAAGCGATTAAAAATATCAACGATTGACTCGGGACTTACTTCTGCATGAGTAGATGAAAATAAAATTAATAGACTAAGAATTAGTCCAGTTTGGATGGTTTTCATAGTTTCCCCTTATAAAAAAGCATCTTCGAAAAAGCTCAGCGACAAGTATAAGTCGCTGAGCAATTTTTAATCAATTAATAATCACTAATAAATTAATATTTATCGTATTTAATTTCTACGCGACGATTCTTTTGCCATGAACGCTCACCTTTACCTGCTACGATTGGTACCTCTTCTCCGTAACCGATGGTACGAATCTGACTAGCTCTAGCGCCTTGTGTTCCCATAATTCGTCGTACTGATTTTGCTCGATTCTCTGATAGAGCAACATTGTACTCGCGTGAACCTCGCTCATCAGCATGGCCTTCTAAGCGCATTCTTAACTGTGGAAACTTTGCAGCAAGTTTTGCATGTGTATTAATAACCACCATAAACTCAGGGCGAATCGCTGCTTTATCGTAATCAAAGTAAATAATACGCTGTGATAGTAGGTTATTGGGATCTTTCAAGCCCGCAAGTGTTAGATCGCTTCCATCAGCACGATTCATTCCACCGCGTGCCCCACCTTTATAACTACTTCCTACCGTTGAGGCGCCACCGCGTATTAGCGTACCCTTCTTTGATCCACGGTTAGAGGTCACTTTTTTATTGCCTCCAGTAGCACCCTTTTTAACCATAGTGCTTGTGGTTGATTTCACCCCTGCGTTAGGGTCATTTTGGGCCTGCTGGCTACAACCCGCAAGTGTGAAAAATCCAATTGTGATTGGAATAATTAATTTAGATTTTATGTTGTTCATTTTACTAATCCCTTTGTTTAATGCTTGTTGATTTTTTGTAATTAATGTAAATAAGGAGACCATGCAGGCTCTCGAATATCCCCTGCTGGTGCGGATAAAAATTGTCGCGCTCGGCCGTTATCACTAACGACAGAGAGTCTGTTTTGGTTGCCCTTTTTTGTAACATACGCCACCATCGCTCCATTAGGCGATACCGAGGGTGATTCATCTAGGCGACCATTTGAAAGAATCACTTTATCTGTACCACCTAATGTTTTTAAGGCAATATGAAATGCACCACGTTGACCCGTTACAAAGGTAATTTTATTGTTAGCAACATCGGCAGCACTATTGTATTTGTTATTAAAGGTTAAGCGTTGTGACTTGCCCCCCGATGATGAGATACGATAAAGTTGTGGGCTACCACCACGGTTAGAAGTAAAAATAATAGAGTTTGTACCACTCCAAACGGGTTCTGTATCAATCGCTTCGGAGTGCGTAACTTGTGTAAGTTGGCCTGATTCTAGGTTAACCGTATAAATCTCAGAATTACCATCAATGGATAAGTTCATTGCCATACGTTTGCCATCGGGCGACCATGCAGGAGCGCCATTAATGCCTCTTCTGCCTGATACCATCACTTTTTCACCTGAAAAGATATTTTGCATATAGATAGCTGATTCACCACCTTCAAATGAAACATACGCCAAAACCCTGCCATTAGGTGACCACTCGGGAGACATAATGGGTTCTTTTGAGGTAAGAACTGTTTGCGCATTGTGCCCATCAGAATCTGAAATCATTAAACGAAACTGGCGGTTAGCGCTGGCTTTGTTGGTTACAACAACATAGGCGATACGGGTATCAAAAGCCCCTCTAATACGTGTTATTTTTTGATAAATTTTATCTGCTGCTTGATGAGCTACCCGACGCGCTCTTTTATTGGGCGCAATGGTATAGCGCGTTACGGCACCATCAGCGGTACTAATTAATTCAACATTAAGCGACCCCTTTTCCGTTATTTTACCACGCACGATGTAGTCACTTATCGAAGCATATTTATCAACCCCAGCAATCGAACCACCAAAAGGTGTTAGTCCCGTAATTTTAGAATGTCTAACAATATTAATACGTCCGCTACGCTTTAAGTCCGCTTCGATAATGCCACTGGCTTTGCCAGAAATAGGCATAACTGCAACAGGAATACTGGTGTCTTCATCCTCTAAACTTAACTCTAATGCATAAGATGCAGTCAATGGTGTCAGTAAAAAGGAAACAATTAATAAGATGCGTTTAATCATAATAATTTCTTTATTCGTTATTTGTGGTAAAAATCATACACTATTAGTCTGTTTTTGACGGAATAGTTCACTTCACTTTAAAAGTAAAATCAATTGTCCGGTCTTTTTTACTAAAATTATACTTCCTTGGCGGTATAGGTAATGGTTCAGACCTTGTAACAGCTTCTTTTATCGAGGCACAAAAAGCGGGGGTACCGCTACAAGAAGTTACTTTTACACCGCCAGAAATAAATCCACTACCAGAAACAGTAAAGTGTACTTTGCCTTTGTTACCTTGACTATCGGGTGGTCTACGCCAGTGCTTTTTTATTTTTGCAACAACGCTTTTTCCCCAGCTTTGATGTACCCCTGCTTTAGCTTTTTCTAATGACTTTCTTTCTCCTGCTGCGGCTGCATCAGATTTCTTTTTAGCATCAGCGGCTGCTTTTGCGGTTTTTTTCTTGTCTTGTTCTTCTTGCCATTTGCGGTGGTACTCTGCTTTTTTCGCCGCTAGCTTTTCAGCGGCTTCTTTTTCAACCTTCTTCTTGGCAGCTGCCTCGGACGCTTCTTTCTTAGCAGTTTCTCGTTCTGCTTCTTGTTTGGCTTCTTTACGTGCTTTCTCACGCGCTTCTTCACGGGCTTTTTCTTTTGCCTCTTCCTCGGCCTTTTCTTCAGCTTCAGCTTTTTCTTGTGCTTTCTTACGAGCTGCTTTTTCAGCGACCTTCTTTTTAGCTTTTTTGCGTGCTTTTTCTTTTACCGCTTCTTTGGCCTTTTCCTCGGCTTCAGCTTCTTCCTGCTCCTTCTTACGAGCTGCTTTTTCAGCGGCCTTCTTTTTAGTCTTTTTACGTGCTTTAGCTTCAGCGGCTTCTTTTTCCGCCTTTTCCTTTGATTCTGCTTCTTCTATCTCTTTTTGACGCGCTTGTTCTTTAGCTTCTTTCTCAGCCTTTTCTTCATCCTGTTTTTCTGCTGTCTTTTGTTCACGTAGAGCCTCTGCTTCTGCTTCTTCTTTGGCTTCAGTTGCAGCTTTTTCGCGGGCTATTTTTTCTTCAGTCTCTTGCTCAGCTTGTTTTTGTCTTGCTTCCTCTTCGCGTGCTTCTTGCGCTTTTGCCTCTTTCTTTTCTTGAGCCTCTGCTAATTTTTCTTTTTCTTGTTGTTTTCTTTTTCTCTCGGCTTTTTCTTTTTTCTTCTGCTTTGTTAGCTTCTCTTTTCGTTTTTTCTCTGCTTTTTCTTTCTTCGCTTTCTTCTCAGCACGTTTCTTTTTTTCAGCTAATTTGTGTTCTGTTTTTTGCTTTAGTTTAAGTGCCGTAGCCGCTGCAGCCTGTGCTTTTTTACTGGATTCTTTTTTATTAGGTTTTTCTTTATTCGACTCTTTTGGCTGTATTTCTTTAACGGCTTCCTCGGGGTTACCATTGGTTTTTTCAGCGATGGTATTACTGGCCATTGCTAGTGCCTCGCCAGAAATAAGCACAACAGGGATTCCCACATCTTCTTTTGGCTTTTCAGTCCAGTCAAAACCAAAGACAAACAAGCCGATAATAATCAGATGTAGTAAGACGGCACCAATAACAGCTTTAGGATGCTTTAAGAAGGTATCTTTCATGAGGCGTTACGCATTTGATTAAGCTAGTTAGCTTCTGGGTCTGCTCTTAGCCCAATCTTTTTTGCGCCTGCTTGTTGTGCCGCAACCATCGCTCTTAACACGATATCGTAGGCAATACTGTTATCTGCACTGATATAGACGGGGCGTTTTCCATTTTTACCTAATTGCCCTGTGATTTTTTGACTAAGCTCATTGGTACTTTCTACTTCGTTTGACTCACCTTTATCTTCAATACTAATAGTGCCACTTTCGTTAATATTGATAATTAAAGGCGGCTCATCATTACTGCTTTCTAAGGGCTTTGCATTAGCATCTGGCATATCAATTTGTACGCCTGATTGCATCATGGGTGCAGTTACCATAAATATAACCAACAGCACCAACATAACATCAATGTAAGGAACAACATTCATTTCTGCCATGACTTTACGTTTTTTACAGCGGCGTGACATTAAGCTTCACCTGCTTTCGTTATTGCTTGGCGCTCTAACAAAGTAGTAAATTCTTCTCTAAAGTTTTCATAACGTACCGCAGCACGATCAACTTTATCGGTAAAGCGGTTGTAGGCAATAACCGCTGGAATTGCCGCAAATAATCCGATAGCGGTGGCGATTAACGCTTCTGCAATGCCAGGTGCAACAACGGATAAGGTTGCAGATTGCATCTGTCCTAGTGACAAAAAAGAATTCATAATCCCCCATACTGTACCGAATAAACCTACATACGGGCTAGTTGAACCTACGGTTGCTAGGAAACTTAAGTTTTGTTCAAGTTTATCAATTTCGCGGGCTTCTGCTACGCGCATGGCACGCATAGCGGTATCAACCACAGGGAGTTTTCTTGGTGTTGCGCCTTTATTAATCCTTGCGTATTCGTGATAACCATTAAAGAAAATTGCGGCCATGCCTTCCCTGTCTTGGCGCTGTGATAAATCAGCATAGAGTTTGTTTAGAGATATCCCACTCCAAAAACTATCTTCAAACTTATTCAACTTTCCCTGTGCTTTGTTAAGTTGACCACTTTTTATAAAAATAAGTATCCATGAAGCGATAGATGCCAGTAACAAAATTGCCATTACAATTTTTACAACCAGACTGGCTTCAAGAATAAGATTTACGATGGACATTTTTTCAGATAACACTTTTTATAGTCTCCAATACTTGTTTGGGTAGGCGTATAGGCCGAAACTTTGTCGCATGAACACTAACGACGGTAACAATCCCTTTTGCTAATACTTCACACCCGTTTTCAGAGCCTTTCATAGCTCCAGTAGCGGGTCTCATTACTTTTTGTTCGAACTGAATACTTGTTTTGCCTAGTTCTATGATTTCTGCAGAGACAAAAAGTTCGTCATTAAATTTTGCTGGGCGTAAATAGTCACAACTTAAGGCACGCACTACAAAAATTAATTGTTCATTCTGAGCCAGTTCATCCAGCTCATAACCAAGCTGGCGCAACCATTCTGTTCGAGCGCGCTCAAAAAAGTTTATATAGTTGGAATGGTAGACTACGCCACCTGCGTCGGTGTCTTCGTAATAGACACGAATCGGTAGAATGAAGGTTTGGTGGGATGCGTTTTGTTGGTCAATCATTAGGGCACCTCTATTAAGTAGACACTTTATCTGGCAACGCCAAAAGAGCAAAATCAAGGCGTAACTTTAAAGGCATGTCTAGACCTGACAAAAAGTTATAACGCAGAGTTTGCTCTTTTGGCTAAGCCCCACAGGGCGAGCTTTCAAACGGTTGTTTTGGCATGGAGCACCGACTTCGTTGTTGTGTCTCTTGTGAAGGCTTGTTGCACCATGCAAAAAAAATGCATTCTCTTCGAGACACGCCTAGAATCTGACCGTTTGAAAACTCGCAGATAAAATGTCTAATTAATAGAGATGCCCATTGACCAATCATAGCATAGGTCTTTTCACCGATTCATGCAAAAGAGAACCTAAGCTTTCTTTAGAAAGGCACTAACCAATACAATACGCGTACCATTTACACGGCCTTCAATGTGCTCTGGGTTTGAAGTGAGTGAGATATTTTTAACCATAGTGCCACGCTTTGCTGTGAAGTTTGCACCTTTTACGACTAAATCTTTAATCAGTGTTACTGAGTCACCTGCGTTTAACACCGCACCATTACTATCGCGTGTTGGCCCGTCAGAATCTTCTGTAACGCTAGCCTCAGCTCCTTTTTCTGCCCAATGTTTTACATCATCTTCTAGGTAGAGCGAGTCTAATAAATCTTGCGGCCAACCCTCAGCTTTTAAATGATTAAGCATGCGCCAAGCCATCACCTGTACTGCTGGTATCGGTGTCCACATACTATCGTTTAAGCAACGCCAGTGATTTGCGTCCATACTTTCTGGGTTTTCAATTTGTTGTTTGCACGTTCCACAAACTAAAACACTTTGCTCAGCAGTTTCGTCACTCTCGGGAGGAACCGGGTAAACGCTAAGGTTTTCCGTAGCAGTGCATAGCTCACACTTTGAGCCACTGCGCTCGTGGAGCTCATCTTCTATTGTCATTATAAACTCTACTTACTATTTAGATTTTGGACGCCAAATAATGGATTCTAAAATCCAGTCTTGCAAATCTTCATCGGTAGGTAATTTACCTTCAACAGAACTTCCTGATTTGCCATTAAAAATGTAAATAACATTGGGAGTTTTAGGTGCGTAACAAAGGGCCTTACCAAGCATATCTTCTGCGCCAGCCTGACACTGTTCTGCTCTTTCTGCATATACTGTTTTGTAAGGTGTTCCTAAATGATGACCTAAGCTATTGGTAATTGTGTTGTCTTCAACAATAACTGAGTAGATATTTTGTTGTGCGGCATCAGGGATAACGGTCATTATCGTTTTGACACCGTCGGCTACTCTAATGACAGGGTAAGGTGTGCCTGTGTGGTAATTAAGCTCTTCAACAACATTATACTTACTAAATGCTAATGTGATTTGGTGCATATTAAATGAGCTTGATGCATTGATTGAACCGATGCCATCCGCTGATAATATGATTGTGTTTTCTTTTTCTGTTGTTACTTCTTTCTTTTCATCATCATTACTACAAGCCGTTAAGCCAGCCGCTATTCCCATAGCAAATACGAAAGAAAGTAGTGTGTGCCACTTAGACATAGATTTATCCCCTTAAATTTAGAATGCAATTCTCTCATAAAGGAAACTTAAGAACAAACTAACTGCCTTATTCAAGTATAAACTTTAACCATTTATTGTGAAAATCTGTAACAAACGTTGGTATACATGCGTTTGTACTAAGTAAAACAAAATTTAAGCAGGGGGTTTATTAGTTAATCATTATTTGCTAATATACGCTCCGTCCTTTGGAGGATATTTACTTAAATTGATTGAGAGCAACCATGATAAGAGCAAACTTAAACCAGTTATTATTAATCCTTACCCTTGCAGGTCTTTCATCATCTGCTTGCGCAGGCCCAGGAAGAAATACCACCAAAGCAGTTACTACTCTTACACAGAGCGAACAAGTTGAAGCCATTTATCAAACCTTAGAAAAGCAAGGCTTTACACGCGTTCGTACCTGGGGCTCGGACTGGAAAGCCAAGCCTGTTTCGATGTCAAAAGCAAAACCAAGAAAGTACACTAATACCCTTCGTGTTACAGCTACAGCTTATACCTCTCATGTAGATCAAACCGATAGTACGCCTAATATCGCAGCTTGGGGTGATCGCTTAAAACCCGGCATGAAGTCTATTGCTGTTTCTCGTGATCTACTTAACGTTTACGGTTTAAAGCATAGACAAAAAGTACGCATCAAAGGTCTTGATGGAGAGTTTGTTGTGTTAGATAAAATGAATAAACGCTGGCGTAAAAAGATCGATATTTATATGGGAATGAATAAGCGCAATGCGTTTAAATGGGGTCATCGCAAAGTTGAGATCCAGTGGTAGTTTGGCACTTGATTAAAACTTAGAAAGATAGCCTTCTATATTCTCTGGCGTTAGCAAAACACCAAAGTCTTCAGGGCTGCTATTTGTAACCCCTGTCGCTTTCTTTGCCATCATTTGTGTAATATTTTGATAGACATGGTGGGCATCAAAAAAGTTATCGATATTTTTGGTGACACTATTCATATCCATAAAATGATGTACTTCACCAAATACCCATACCGTTTCTGTTAGCCATCTTTTATAATCTATTAAATGATTGGGCTCTACAAATTCACTAAACCATTGCTGGCTAACAGGTGTGGTGATAAGTGTAAAATGTGTCTTAGGGTTTTTAGCTTTAAGGTCTTGTAGTAAATCAATCCAATCTTCTTTGTATTTATAAGCTTTACCAAAGTCTTTTTGGTGGTCTTCAATATTCCACTGAATATATTTCTCACGTTGTTCTGCTGATACTTTCTGCGCAAATTTCACGTTTGCTCTATTATAAAATTCAACACCTGGTGAACGTAGTATTTTCATTAATCCTTTAAATGCATTTTTAGCCGTATCAAGGCTCACTAATGAGCGATAAGGATATGAACCATCTTGGGCACGTGTTAAATAACTTTGTGGTTGGCGTTCAGGGTCTTTAGCGTCTTCATCTAAATGACTTTGTGTGCCAAAAAAATCAATCGCAATTACAACTTCTTTAAAATCACTGCCTTTTATTTTTTTTGCCACGTCAAGCCAGCCTGCATATTCCCACGGTGCCATATTGTTGGTCGAATAATTAAACAGTTTCATTCCTTCAAAATCATTCTGGTTAAACATTGCACCACGACTGCTACCAAGCATAAGCGCATCGTATTGCTCCATCCCACCAAAAAATAACTTATTGGTTTTTTGCTGCCTCTCATTAAAAACAGGTTGTTTATTATTAAATGCATTACTGTGTGAACGTATCCAAAGGGGGTCAATAACGTAGTTTAGCGAGGCCACGGTTACAAGTAAGAGAGCTACTAGCGCCACCCAGATTTTAACTTTTGATTTATTGTTCATCATTTATTCCTAGATAAAGTGCCTAAAAGTTAAAATAAATGAATTCTGACACTTTATAAAAAGACAGAACGCTAAGTGTAAATAGTATGGCTGAGAGCAGCATTTTGCTGCTACTAACCACTTCAGTTTGTATTAGTTGTATCGTATTTTTAGTAAATAATACTAATATAAAACCAACACCAATAAATAAAATACTAAAGGGCGTAACGCCACTGAGTGCGCCAAACTCAATACCGTAAGATTGTAAAAAGCTGAGTTTTCCAGCAAGCATTTCAGGCAGAATAAGGTTGCCTGAAAACATCCCTTTTAGTACTTTTAAGGCGTCATCAAAATCTTTCGCACGAAAGAATATCCACGCTAAATTAATAAAGTTAAAGGTTATAAACCAAGCGATCCATTTTGGCATCTGTATTGATAAGCCACCCCAAACACGATGCGCGACCAAGGCAATACCGTGCAATAAACCCCAAAAAATGAAAGTCCAACCTGCTCCATGCCACATTCCACCGATTAAAAAAACCAGCATGATATTGATATAGGTTCTTAATTCACCATGACGGTTACCGCCTAAAGGGATATAAATATATTCAGTTAAAAAGCGCGTTAAAGTCATGTGCCAACGTCGCCAAAAGTCTTGAATATTGAGTGCTTTGTAAGGGCTGTTAAAATTAAAAGGTAATTTAATATTAAATAAAAGTGCCGCACCAATGGCCATATCGGTATAGCCACTAAAATCAAAATAAAGCTGGAAAGTGTAAGACAATGAGGTAGCCCACGCTTCTAACAAACTTAATGATGTCGAACCATCAAACCCTGCTGTAGCCCAAACTGCAAATTGATCAGCAATCATTACTTTTTTAAACAAGCCGATCGAAAATATAAACAGTCCCATTACGATATTTTTATAATTTTTAACCCAGTTCAACTTTGATTCAAACTGCGGAATCATCTCTTTGTGATGAACAATAGGGCCTGCAATTAACTGCGGGAAAAAGGTAACGAATAACGTATAACTAAGGAAACTATGTTTTTTAATGTCCCCTTTATAACTATCAACCAAATAAGTAATTTGTTGGAAAGTAAAAAAGGAGATAGCTAAAGGTAGGAGTAGATTAAGAGAGTCATAGCTTTTACCCAGTGCGTCATTCACATTCTCAATAAAAAAATCTGCGTATTTATAATACCCCAGCAAGGCAAGATTTGCGGCAATACCAAAGATCAGCACAAATTTTTTGGGTAAGAAACTTTTGAGCTTATTGTCCCAAATTAAATTACTCAAGGTAAAATTAAATAGGATAGAACCTAATAATATCGGTAAATATTCTAGCTTCCACCAAGCGTAGAAAAACAACGAAGCTAAGATTAAAGTAATTTTAGCGGTATTTATTCTTACCTTGGATAAGGCAAAATAAAGTAAAAAAATTAAGGGTAGAAAAGCAAAAATATATTCAAAGCTATTAAAGAGCATAGTGGTTGCTCCTTAATTGTTTAAGGCCTTTATATGAAAGGTAATATGCTTTGTTTTTATTATTATTTTTCATTTTTTCTATAAGGCTATGTAAACACTCTAGCGACAATCATTAATAATATATTTAAGCCTAATATCGCCACCAGAGGTGATAAATCCATCATCCCTATTAATGGAACAACTTTTCGTATAGGTCGTAAAATCGGAGCCGTTAAACTATTCAGTAAAGGCGAAATAGGATTCCCCTGTGCGTTACCAATCCAGCTAGTAATAGCTTGAATAATCAGAGAGAAAAGGTAAACATAAATGATAAGTTTAACAAGATCACCCAATGCATAAATAAGTAGCTCAGGAAAATGTAAACTGCCCGTTTTGATAAGCAGAACCAAACCGACTTTAACTGTCGTTAACACAAAAGCAAGAAATACCGCAGAACTGTCAATTGAGCCAAATGAAGGTAAAAAACGACGTAAAGGAACCAAAACCGGATTAGTAATTTTCACTAAAAACTGCGACATAGGATTACGAAAATCAGCACGTGCAAAGCCGAGTAGTAAGCGTATTACTACAGCAGCGATATAAAGAGAAAATATTACATCAACTAAAAAAACCAGAATTTCAGTGCCCAAGCCCATTCTTACAACCCTTATTATCAGAGACCTTTACACATCGCGTGCAAGATATTCTATTATCATTAAATACTGACAAGTATCTCACTATCAGTGAAATTTCTCAAAACTAACAGATGAAACGTGTGATTAGCCCTTACTCAGTTCAATAGATCGATCATTCGCAGCTTTCAATGCCGTTTCAAATAACGCTGGTAAACCACCTTCTATAAGCTCTTTCAAAGCCGCTTCTGTTGTACCGCCTTTAGAGGTTACTCGTTGGCGTAAAGTGGCGGCATCATCTTCACTTTCCAATGCAAGCTTTGCTGCACCAAAAGCTGTTTGCAATACTAATAAACGAGCGTCTTTTTCATCTAACCCTAACTTTTGTGCAGAAGCTTGCATCGCTTCCATGACTAAAAAGAAATAGGCAGGGCCACTTCCAGAAACGGCTGTAACTGCATTGAGTTTAGCTTCATCATCAAACCAGAGTGTATTACCAACAGCACGTAGAATACTCTCTGCTAAATCACGTTGATTATCGTCGGTATTGGCATTCGACACTAAGCCTGTCATACCAGACTGAACAAGAGCTGGGGTATTGGGCATACAACGCACAATGGCATACCCGTTACCTAGCCAATTATTCATATTATCAATCGTCACACCCGCAGCGACGGAAATAAGCAGAGGTCTAGTGGCTTGATTAAGGTCCGCAATATCTTGCTTAAAGGTTTCACAAACGGTCTGCATAATCTGTGGTTTAGTTGCAAATACAATAATATCTGCATCTTTAATAGCAGATGCATTATCGCTAAAGGCGCAAATATCTTTCCAATGCTGAGTGATCGATTCGCGCTGAGTTTCATCAGGATCAGCTACCCTTATCGTTAATGTAGTATCGTCTTGTACTAAGCCAGAAATTAAGGCGCGTGTCATATTACCTGCGCCGATAAATGTAATGGTTTTATTCATTGAGCTGCTCATAAGTTATTTCCAGATTAGGGTTTACGTGTACCAAAAATAGCTGTGCCGATACGAATAATTGTAGCACCTTCTGCAATAGCTGCTTCCATGTCATTACTCATTCCCATCGATAAAGTATCTAACTCATAACCTTTTTTATTAAGCCTATCTTTAAGGTCAGCGAGTTTAGCAAATGCACTGCGTTGTTTGTCAAAATCAATTTCTGGCGAGGGAATAACCATTAAACCTCTTAGTTTTAATCGTGAAAGTTTTGAAATTTCTTTCGCCAAAGCTTCCACATCATCAATA
>JAZGFW010000020.1:0-10995 GCA_036479895.1 Cocleimonas sp.
CTACTTATATAGTTCCGTTTTATTACTTACTTTGCTTCAACCAATCATCGACATTTCCTTACGGAAATGTAACGATATACTTTTTAGCTCTTGGTGAGCTTAAAAAAGCAACTTGCAGTAGCAAGCTCAAACTTTCCGCCATGTACTGATAATCCCTAGAAGCAATCAGATTAGTCCTTGTAGTAGGATTAAAATTTTAAAAAATAAGGAAAATATGTCTAGTAAATTAATTATTGCTTTGGATTATCCAACTGCTGATCAAGCATTAAGCTTTGTAAAAGATTTGTCACCAGAGCGTTGCAAATTAAAGGTTGGTTTCGAATTATTTGTAGCAGCAGGTCCAGATTTTGTTAAAACTCTTGTAGATCAAGGTTATGACGTATTTCTTGACCTGAAGTTTCATGATATTCCCAATACCGTTGCATCGGCTTGTAAGAGTGCGGCGAATCTTGGAGTATGGATGATGAATGTTCATGCTACGGGTAGCTTTAAAATGATGCGTGCAGCTAAACAAGCTTTGCTTGATATTGATTCTCCTGCGAAGCTGATTGCTGTTACCGTGTTGACGTCAATGGATAAAGAGCAACTTGCCTCTAGCAATGTCGTTTTATCCCCTAAAAACCAAGTGAAAAGCTTAGCTCATTTGACTAAAGAATCTGGTTTGGATGGTGTGGTTTGTTCAGCGCAAGAAGCTGTTATGTTACGGGAAACTTTAGGTAAAGACTTCTTACTCGTTACACCAGGTATACGTCCCGAAGGTACAGATATTGGTGATCAAAGCCGGGTCATGACACCAGTGCAAGCTTGCAAAGCAGGGGTAAGCTATATCGTTGTGGGTCGTCCTATTACACAGTCTGATAACCCACTTAAAGTAATCGATCAAGTAAACGTGGACATGAGTTAAGCCAAAAAGCTCCGAATAAAAGGAAGCAAGAGTGCCGCTAAACCCAATACGGCAGCATAGCCCACTACATCGGTTACGGTAGTAAGTAGAACACTCCCCGCTAAGGCAGGATCAATGCCTATTTTTCTTAATGCAATGGGTAATAATACACCTGTAAGTGGTGCTATAAGTAAATTCAGGAGCATGGCGATAGCAACGACAATACCAATACTCACATCATCAAAGAACAACACAGAGATCAAAAATACTACAATCGCCCAAACAATGCCGTTAATGAGACCAAGTAGTAGCTCTTTGATTAACAGCGAGCGCATGTTGCTCTTACCAATTTGACCCAATGCTATACCACGAATAACAAGGGTTAATGTTTGGCTGCCAGCAATGCCTCCCATACTGGGTACGATGCTCATTAAAACCACCAATGCGATGGCAGATTCTAAGGTTTCAGTAAACTGATTTATCACCCAGGCCGCTAAGAAAGCAGTGAGTAAATTTGTGCCAAGCCAAAGCGCACGTCGTTTAACACTGGGAATAACAGGCGCAAATAAGTCTTCCTCTTCATTTAAACCCGCCATTCCCATCATTGAATGTTCAGATTCATCACGTATGACATCCACTACATCATCAATGGTAATTCGACCGAGCAAACTTGAATCTTGGTCAACTACTGGTGCTGAAATTAGGTTTCTGTCTTCGAAGAGACTGGCAACTTCGGTACTTGACATGCTGGCTGGAATAGCGGGTTGTTTACTATCCATAATATCTTCAACACGCACATCGGGTTGGTTAACTAATAATTCTGATATGGATAATACGCCAATGAATTTATCGTATTTATCAATAATGATGAGTGAGTCCGCGTGAGAAGGAAGCTTATCCTGCATGCGCAAATAACGTAAAACCACATCAACGCTTACATTGGCACGTGTTGTGATAATCTCGGTGTCCATCATACCGCCGGCCGTATCTTCATCGTAGCCTAAAACGGCTTCTACACGTTCGCGTTGTTGACGACTCATGCTGGATAAAGTTTGTTCAATTACACGATTCGGTAATCCTTGCAGAAAGTCTGCCACATCATCAACGTCTAAATCTTTTACTGCCTCAACAAGTTCACCTGACTCCATTTCATCGATTAAACTAGCGCGTGCTTCTTCACCGAGTTCAATGAGTGTTTCACCTTCATTTTCAGCATCAATTAAGTCCCATAAATAACGCCGGCGGGTAGGGGGGGAAGATTCAAGAAGGTGGGCAATTTCAGCAGGGTGCATGGCATTAAGCATGCCTCGTAACTGGGTGAGAGAACCCGATTCAATAGCATTACTTAGGCGTTCTAGACGCTGCTCAGTATTTTGATGAAGCTGATTTGTCATACTGCAAGAAGTTGGTTAAATATCAGAGGCTAGTCTAACAGACTTAGATTAGAAATAAGCGGTGCTTTGCTTCTTAGAACGAGTAACGTTTAGTCTAATTCTCGGTGTTGAGTAATGACACAATCTTTATAAAGTGTATTGAAATGTGCTGCTAGCTTTTCAACAAGGTAAACAGAACGGTGATGTCCGCCAGTACAACCGATCGAAATGGTTAGGTAGGCACGCTGACTTTTAAGTATTTCAGGAATCCAGTCTTCGATAAAAGCAGTTAGGTCATGTTCCATTTTTTGAACTAAGGCTTGTGATGATAACCAGTCAATCACTTCTTGTTCTTGCCCTGTATGTTCGCGCAACTCAGGAACCCAGTAGGGGTTGGGTAGACAGCGTACATCAAATAAATAATCTGAATCCCTAGGGGTGCCATATTTAAAGCCAAAGCTTTGGAAGAGCAGTGAAACCGATTGTTTTTCAGTGCCACAAATACGTGTTCGTATTTGTTCTGCCAATTCATAGATATCAGTATTGCTGGTATCTATTTTTAAATCGGCAATTTTACGCACGGGTGCCAATAGTTCGTATTCCTTGGATAATGACTCCTTGAGAGTGGTATCAGAATCAAACAAAGGGTGTTTACGTCGTGATTCATCAAAGCGTTTTAGTAATACAGATTTACCCGCATACAAATATACTACATCGGTTTTAAAACGGTTCTGAAGGTTCTTTATTTGTTCTGGAAATTTTTTAAGATAATCACCATTCACATCACTACGAACATCAATACCAATAGCCACTTTTTTATTTTCTTTTAAGGCACTTGTTTCAAAGACGCTTTCAAGAAACTCAAGCGGTAAATTATCAATACAATAATAGCCTTGATCTTCAAGGGTATGAATAGCTAGAGATTTTCCTCCTCCAGACATGCCACTGATTATTACTAAATGCATTATTGCTTACTCTCTTTGTTAAGATTTAATGATAAAAGTGAATTGATGTAATCGGCAAGCAATTCTGGGTTCTTAGAACTTGCGAGTGTATCAAGTTTATTACCTTTTGCTAGGGTCTGATTAATTTTTATTACCACATCAGAGTAACTACCTTTAGATGTTTCAGGTATGAGTAAGGCTAAAAAAAAACGGATGCCTTTTTTATCAACGGTATCAGTTGTTTTAAGTGGATTTTTTAACACCAATAAAGCTGCACGAGGGTTGATAATATCTACATGTGAGCGTGGGATAGCAATTTCATTGCCTATACTGGTATTGCCAAGTTTCTCACGACTAATCAATGTATCAAAAATAGTATTAGATGAAACTTCACTCTGACCATCAGCTAATAACTTGGTGAGTAAATCAAATATTTGTTTTTTACTAACTGATTTTTTTATAAACTGGATTCGTTCTGTATTAAGAATAGGGAGTTGTCTATCAGTCATATTTCTTTTAAGTATTAAAGTAATGAGGGTGAAAAATGAGCGCCTCTAATAACTGAGAAGTATATTAGAGGCGCTGAACTAATAGAATTTAAATCATTTTATTGGTTCATTACATTTTATTGGTTCATTACTAAATTACGATGACTCCCTTCGTTTCGATGGTGACTTCGCAATTTTTCTTTATGTTTCAAAATTTGTCTATCGAGCTTATCGGCTAATGCATCTATGGCTGCATACATATCGTGTCCTGATGCATTGGCGAAAATATGGTTGCCACTTACATTTAATGAAGCTTCCGCTTTATTGCTGTGCTTTTGCGTTTCTAAAATAATATGAATATTAAGCACTTGGTCAAAATGACGTTTTAATCGAGTAACCTTATCTTTGATATAATTATTAAGTAATGGGGTTACGTCAATGTGATGACCAGTTATATCTAATTGCATTTGTACACTCCTTTTTCTAGGTTATTGCGAATCCTAACCCTTGAAAGCCCTTTCAAGGTGGTCGCAGTGAAGCAGTTGTAATTACGCCTACCTTATAAATAAATCCTCATATAAAAAACCTAAACAAAAACTTTTCGGTCGTGGGATGAAGGTATCGCTAATGCTTCACGATACTTTGCGACAGTACGTCGCGCTACGTTGATTCCCCGCTCTTTGAGCAGGTTCGTCAATTTATTGTCACTCAATGGTTTTGCAGGATCTTCTGCATCAATCATCTTTCTAATCATGGCACGAATGGCCGTGGCTGAGCATTCTCCACCCGTATCAGTACTGACATGGCTAGAGAAAAAATATTTAAATTCATAAACACCGCGTGGTGTATGCATGTACTTGTTGGTAGTTACACGAGATATAGTGGATTCATGCAAGCTTAATTGATCGGCTAAGTCTTTTAATACCATTGGTTTCATGGCTTCATCGCCGTATTGTAAAAATGCTTGCTGACGCTCAATGATAGCGTGGGCAACATTAACGATGGTGTGATTCCGATTTTCGAGACTTTTAATAAACCAACGCGCTTGTTGAAGATTATCTTTGATATAGCGTGTTGCTTCCTGCGCTTGCTGGGAAGGTGTTTGATGGATTGACTGTTTATTTTCTGTGTTTATCATATCCGCGTAATAGTTATTAATCTGTAATTCTGGTTGGATGTCGCCATTCAGTGAAATCCTCCAACGCCCATTTAATTTTTTTACATAGATGTCTGGAACAATATAATCAACAGAGCCTGAATCAAACACTTTACCTGGTTTAGGGTCAAAGGTTCGAATTAATGACATTAAAACATCAAGCTTAAAAGGTGTGAGTCCCAAGGCTCTCTTAATACCTGTATAATCTCTTTTTTCAAGTAAGTCCAGATGTTTTGATAAAAGGCGCGTTGCTTTTTTGTACAAAGGATGGGTTTTTTGGCTGTGATTAAGTTGAAGTAATAGGCATTCACCGAGTGTTCTAGCACCAATACCTGCAGGGCCGAGATGCTGGATATAGGTGAGCACCGCTTCTACCTCATCAAACTCGATGAGTAATGTGTCAGCCAATGAGTCAAAGACTTGTTCTAAGTTTTCAGTTAGATAGCCATCGTTATCGATATAATCAATAATCAGACCTGCAATCGCTTTATCTTGAAAGCTGAGGTTGCTCATTTCAACTTGCCAATGCAGATACTCGTGTAAGCCTTGCGGACTAGCATGCATGGTTTCGATAAAATCAGAGCTGCTTAGCTCGCTAGAATTATTTTTTACTTTCCAAGCGGGGTCATATATATCATCCCATTCGGCATCAATATTTAATTCTTCAGGAATGGTTGTTTCAATCGTATCCGTGTTTGTAGAATCAGGCTTCTCTTCGTTTTGAGATGTTTCTGAAGATGTAATTTGCTCATCATCTTTTTTTTCAAGTAAGGGATTTGACTCAATTATTTCTTGAATTTCTTGTTGAAGCTCGACCGAAGATAATTGCAGAAGACGGATAGCCTGTTGCAACTGTGGGGTCATGGACATCGACTGTCCAAGCTTTATATTTAACCCCTGCTTAATCATATTTGTTGTTATTTTTAGTCATCACTATGAATGACTATAGCATGCAAATTAAAAATATTTCACAAAAATGGATTGATGGTATGAAAATTGCTTATCAAAAAATATATTGAACCTATAAATAAAAAATACATTATTGTAAAAAGGCTTTTGATAGAACTTTAAGCATATCTTTAGCCATTATTATTTTTTGCTTTTTAGTCTCTCCTTTGCCCACGGGGCCATCAACAAATAAGTTGGCCATACCATGAACCGAAGACCACGCAAGTAATTCTTGCGAGCTAAAGCTTTCAGGATCAGTATCTTCAATAGTTTCAGCAAAGCCACCTTGTAAATGTGCGCTTAATAAATTTGTAGCCTGAATATAGTTTTCATCATTGGTATAGATAGTTTCTTCACGCCACATTGCTCGAAAAAAAGCAGGTTTATCCAACGCAAACTCAATATAAGCAAGCCCCACAGCTGAAAATGCATCTTCTTTGTTAGAGTTAGCTTGTTCTTTTGCTAACGCCATTGCGTGAGCTAATTGATGAATCGCTTTTGTGGCAAAGGCGGTCATTAAAGCGCGTTTATCCGAAAAGTGTCTAAAAGCTGATGAAGGGGAAACACCCACAAGTTTAGCGCAAGCGCGAAGAGTGACTGCTTCTAAACCAAACTTCGTGGCTAACTCATCAACAGCATTTAATAAAGATTCTGCTAAATTGCCGTGATGATAGGTTTTTTTTTCTTTTTTCATTTTGCTTTCCTAGTATTCGAAAATTACCAGTTATGTGAACACTGTAAACTTTTTTCGAATAGTGCTTGTGTTTTCAGATTGAGTGCGTATATTATTATGTGAACAGTGTTTACATTTGTCAATTTAATTTTAATTAATAAGAGGAAGTTGTTATGTCATCGTTAGATAGTTCAACAGTTAATCATTTTAGTCGTCGTTCGGGTAAAGGATGTTGCGCTAAAGGGAATTGGTC
The DNA here is from genome assembly GCA_036479895.1 of Cocleimonas sp. GTDB lineage: Bacteria > Pseudomonadota > Gammaproteobacteria > Thiotrichales > Thiotrichaceae > Cocleimonas. The sequence continues at coordinate 6,719 of JAZGFW010000020.1, forward strand.
TGGCATGAATATCGCCGCTATGGTTATAGGTTTTTTGCTTTTTTGGCCAGTAGGTCTTGTCGTCTTGTATTGGAATATTTCAGGTCGTGATGTCAGAGACTTACCCAGTACCGTCCAAGAAAAATGGTCAACGCTATTTAATACTAAGCGTCACAAGGGTTCAAACAGTGAAAACTCTATTTTTGATGAGTTTCAACAAACTCAGTATGATCGTATCAGTGAAATCAAAGAAGAAATTGTAGCTAGAGCGCGTAGCTTTAGAGACTTTAGATCAGATGCTAAACGTCGTAAAGATGAAGTAGAATTTAAAGATTTTATGTCGAGCAGTCCAAAGCAAAAAGATAAATAAGCGTATTCGATGAAGAACATCGGTTCTTCATCGAAGTTTTATTGTTCCAATACGCTAGTCCAAAACTATACACTTTCAGTGCAAGGCTTTAGCTGATACACATAATGTTAAAATAAAAAAGACTCTTTACCATGAAGGGCATGAAGAACATGAAGGTTAAACACTATTTATATTCTAAAAAGTCTTTCGTTTATTCTTCATGAACTTCATGTCCTTCATGGTTAATTATTTGTTTTATCTTATCTATTAGAAGTCTGAATTATCATTCAGGGCATAATAATAGCCCCCTCTAGGGAGGGGAGGGTACTCACCATCAAACGTAACGACTTTAAGTCGTTTGTGAAACAACCTATGGAACTTTCAGTCCGTAGTGGTTGAGTTTAGATTTTTATTTTAAATATTGAACGATTCGTTCTGCTCCTTCGATGCACTCATCTAAAGTAGCCACCAAAGCCATTCTGATTCGATTTTTTCCGGGGTTATTACCATCTACTTCACGGGATAAATAACTTCCTGGTACTACTTTTAAATGCTCGTGTTGATAAACTTCTCGAGTAAATATCTCATCACTCATACCTGATTGTGAATCAATACCCGCCCATAAATAGAAACTAGCATCAGGTTTTTTCACATCCATCACGGGTGATAATATTTTTATTACAGCATCAAACTTTGTTCGGTATTGCTCTCTATTTTCAAGCACATGCTGTTCATCATTCCATGCAGCAATACTAGCTGCTTGTACTGGGGGAGACATTGCACAACCCTGATAGGTACGGTAAAGCAAAAACTTTTCTAAAATCTGCGCATCACCTGCAACAAATCCAGAACGTAGCCCTGGTGAATTTGATCGTTTTGATAGACTATGAAAAACCACACAGCGCTTATAATCGGTATTGCCCACCTTTGCTGCCACTTCTAAAAGTCCAACAGGTGGTTTAGACTCATCAAAGTATATTTCTGAATAACACTCGTCACTAGCAATGATAAAATCATGTTTTTCAGCTAATGCTAAGAGCTGCTTAATCTGTGTTTCGCTTACTACTGCGCCTGTAGGATTTCCCGGACTACATAAATAAATAAGTTGGCACTCATCCCATGTCTTATCACTAACCATATCAAAATCGGGTACAAAGTTAGTGTCCGCAGTACAGGGAAGATACACAGGCTCAGCACCTGCTAAAAACGCCGCCCCTTCATAAATTTGATAAAAAGGATTAGGCATTAAAATTTTCGCGCTAGGTTTATTCTTATCTATTACCGTTTGAGCAAAAGCAAACAGCGCTTCACGTGTCCCATTAACCGGTAAAATATGTTTTTCGGGCTTTAGCGTATTTTGAGGTAGTTTAAAACGATGCGTTAACCATGCTGCAATTGCATGGCGCAAAGCATCTGACCCTTTGGTTAAGGGATAATTAGATAGACTCAGTAAATTATCTTGCATCGCATTGAGTATGACAGCGGGTGTTGGATGTTTAGGCTCGCCAATAGCCAATGAAAGCATGGGCTTATTGGCAGGTGTAATACCATTGAGCAATGTGGCTATTTTTTGAAAAGGGTAGGGTTGTAGCTTAATTAAATCTGGGTTCATATTTACATTTATGTGCCTGTTAAAAACGTAGCGAAGTATAGGACTTATGCGTGTAGAGGACTATTAATTTTATTTGTTAAAGAGTGCAACAGCACAACAAATTTTAAGTTAAAATACAACATTGTTAAACCCCAGACTGCCCCATGAAAAAACAAACTACTCAACGTGACTTCTCATCACTCACCTTATCATCAACTATTTACAGTGCAATCCAACAGGCAGAATATAAAGAGCCTACCGATGTGCAGCTTGAAGTTATACCCGCTGTTTTAGACGGTAAGGATGTACTTGCACGTGCTGAAACGGGCTCAGGTAAAACAGCCGCTTTTGTATTGCCTATTTTAGAAAAAATCATACGTCGGCGTAGTCGTACTGGGTCAGTCAGACGCAAAGGCAATGTGGTTGATTGCATCGTATTAGTGCCTACACGCGAACTAGCTATACAAATACGTGAAGAGTTTGAGCGCTTTTCAGAAGGTTTTGATGAGCGCGTAAAATGCCTAAGCGTGTATGGTGGCGTTAAAATCAATCCGCAAATGATCGCTTTGCGCGGTGGTGCCGATATTTTAATTTCTACGCCGGGTCGCTTACTCGACTTAGAACGACAAAATGCGATACTTTTGCACCAAGTCAAAATCTTAGTGGTGGATGAAGTAGACCGACTCATGAAAGGTGACTTTCAAGATGAGATTGAATCTATCTTCAAACTTATGCCTTCCAAACGTCAAAACTTAATGTTTACTGCAACTTTTCCTGCAAGTATTCGAAAGTTAGTTCGTAAGATCATGAATGAACCTGAGATTATCAATGTCGATGATCTCTACGATGACGTTACTATAAATCAACGCGTTATCACGGTGAACCATGATAAAAAAAATGATTTGTTAGCACATTTACTCAAAGAGAATGACTGGAAGCAGGTGCTGGTTTTTTGTAGCGCAAAACGCAGTTGTGACAACTTAGTGAAAAAGCTAGAAAAGCGAGATATTAGCGCCGTCGCTATGCACGGAAATTTGCAACAAAATGCGCGTGCTCGTGCTTTAAGTGATTTTAAAGCGGGTCAGACGCGTGTGCTAATTGCCACAGATGTAGCAGGCCGCGGCATAGATATTGGACAACTTCCTAGTGTCATTAACTACGAGCTACCGCGCTCACCCAATGACTACACCCATCGCATAGGTAGAACCGGCAGAGCAGGCGAGGCAGGTACGGCAATTTCATTGATTACACATAATGATTATCAACACTTTAAAGTCATAGAAAAAAGAGTTGGTATTCGATTAGAACGTGAACAGATTGAAGGTTTTGAGGCTGATAAAACAGCGCCAGAAACCCCAAAACGTAGCCAGCCAAAGAAAAAAGGCAAAGGTAAAAAGCGTAAAACTTTAGTTAACAAAAAAAATGAAGCGAAGAAAAACAAGCAAGATGAAAGAGACTTAGCGACTAAAGAAGCCGCAAAAGCTAAAAAAGAAATGTTTACTGAAAAAGCCAGAGCTAGGCGTCAAAAAGAAAAAGAACAACGCAAGGATGAACAAGCGCATAGCTCACAGAGCTCACAAAAAGAACCATCATCTTTTTATGCTAAGCCTAAGCAGTCTGTTAATAGTACTGGCAAGGAAGTTACGACTAGTACTAACAAAGAAGCTACGACAGGCAAAGCAAAATCAGAGCGTGTAGCATTTGATGAAAAATCAACAACAAAGCCTGCCAAACAAAGTGACAAACCACAAGGCCCGCCATCAGGCGCATCACTCTATACCCGCAAGCTACCTAAGGCTTAGAGGTAATATTACTCATGAATGATAATAGCAACAATACAAACAACGAAGAACTGCATATATTCAAACGTGTAAAAGTAGGTAGAACTAATGTATTACGCGTGGTTAAGCGCTTGCCTTTTGGCGCCTATCTGTCCCCAGGTTCAAATAATAAAGGCTTTGACCTTGAAGAAATTCTATTGCCTAAACGCTATGAGCCAGAAAACCTTAAAGTTGATGATTTAATCAAAGTCTTTATCTACTATGACTCAGAAGACCGCATTATCGCCACCACCGAAACACCCTTAGCACAGGCAGATGAATGCGCTTTCCTAAAAGTTGTTGATGTTAATAAAGTCGGCGCTTTTATGGATATTGGCTTGATGAAAGATTTATTCGTCCCTTATGCCCAACAAGAAACCCCTATGAAGGTCGGTGAGTCTTATGTGGTACACGTCCATCTAGATGAGCACAGTGGCAGAATCATGGCATCATCAAAGTTGGATAAATTCTTGCTGGATGAAAGCCATTATCACAAAGAAGGGCAAGCAGTAGATTTACAAATCTTTGCTAAAACAGA
>JAZGFW010000021.1:0-5268 GCA_036479895.1 Cocleimonas sp.
TCATGACCAAAAAAATCAAGAAACTCCTCGTCGCTAACCGTGGTGAAATAGCTATACGTATTTTACGGGCGGCATCCGAACTAAAACTAAAAACTGTTGCGGTTTACACTCACGAAGATCGCTTTTCACCACATCGTTACAAAGCTGATGAAGCTTACCAAATCGGCACGGATGAAGAGCCCTTAAAGCCTTATTTAGATATTGAAGCGTTAATCAAAACCGCTAAAGTTAATCACGTTGATGCGATTCACCCAGGCTATGGTTTTTTATCTGAGAATGTTCAGTTCGCGCGCCGTTGTCGTGAAGAAGGCATTATTTTTGTTGGCCCAGCACCAGAAGTCATGGAGCAACTGGGCGATAAGGTACAAGCCAAACAAAACGCGATTGATGCGGGCATCCCCGTTATTGAAGACAGTAAGCTACCGTTAGACTCCGTTGAAATTGCGTTATCAGAAGCCAAGAAGATCGGCTTTCCGATGATGATTAAAGCAGCTTCTGGCGGCGGGGGGCGTGGTATGCGTATTTTGCGATCCATTGATGAGTTGCCCACGGCGTATAATGATGCACGTAGTGAGGCGCTGAAGTCTTTTGGTGACGATACCGTTTTCTTGGAAAAATACCTCGACTCGCCTAAACATATTGAGGTGCAAATATTAGGTGATAACTACGGTAATCTGGTGCATTTGTATGAGCGTGATTGTTCTGTGCAACGACGTTTCCAAAAAGTAATTGAGATGGCGCCAAGCGCAACCTTAAAAAAAGAAACACGAGAAAAGCTGTATGCCTATGCTTTAAAAATCACACGTCATGTGGATTATAGTAATGCAGGTACGGTTGAGTTTTTAGTTAGTACGGAAGATAACGGCGATGAAAGTATTTATTTCATTGAAGTGAACCCACGTGTTCAAGTGGAACATACAATTACCGAGGAAGTAACGGGCATAGATATTGTTAGAAGCCAAATTCATATCGCTAACGGCGTTAAATTATCAGACCCTGAGATTAATATTCAGTCGCAAGATGATATTAGCGTGCGTGGTTTTGCGGTGCAATGTCGTATTACTACCGAAGACCCAACCCAAGATTTTAAGCCTGATTTTGGCACTATTATCGCTTACCGTAGCGCGGGTGGTTTTGGAATCCGTCTTGATTCGGGGGCTGTTTATGTAGGCGCCAAAGTGTCACCTTTTTATGATTCGATGCTGGTTAAAATATCGGCTTCGGGTCGCACGCTTGAAGGTGCAATCCAACGCGCACATCGTGCCTTGCGCGAGTTTAGAATCCGTGGCGTTAAAACCAATATTGGTTTTTTACTCAATGTTTTAGAGCACCCTACGTTTCGTGCGGGCAATGTTAAGGTCACATTTCTTGAGAGTCATACCGAGCTTTATGATGTACCTACACGCTTAGATCGTGGCACAAAGTCTCTGCGTTATTTAGCCAATGTTATCGTCAATGGTAACGATGATATTAAAAAAGTTGACCCTGATCGTAGCTCTAGCGCAGATTTCCGTACTCCCATTATTCCTGATTTTGATCCGCTTGCGGCGTATCCAGAAGGCACAAAAAATAAGCTGGATGAGCTTGGCGCAGACGGATTTGTACAATGGATTAAAGATCAAAATAACATTTTATATACGGACACGACTTTGCGTGATGCGCATCAATCTTTGCTAGCCACGCGTGTGCGCACCAAAGATATGATGAAAGTTGCCGAAGGTTTGGCAAAAAATCATTCACAACTGTTCTCACTAGAAATGTGGGGTGGCGCGACCTTTGATGTGGCGATGCGCTTTTTGCATGAATGCCCGTGGAAGCGTTTGCAACACTTGCGCAAAGCCGTTCCTAATATACTATTTCAGATGCTTTTCCGTGGTTCTAACGCGGTGGGTTACAAAGCTTACCCTGATAATTTGATTGAAAAATTTATTATAGAATCATCAGAAAATGGCATTGATGTTTTTCGCATTTTTGACTCGCTCAACTGGGTGGAAGGGATGCGCAAATCTATTCACGTGGTGCGTGAACAAACAGGTGGAATAGCTGAAGCGACGATTTGTTACACCGGTGATGTTCTGAATACCGATCCAAGCAATAAATTTAATCTGCAATACTACCTTGATCTAGCCAAGCAACTTGAAGATGCAGGCGCACATACCCTGTGTTTAAAAGATATGGCAGGCTTGCTAAAACCTTATGCAGCGCAAGAGCTAATCCCAGCATTAAAAGATGCGGTTGATTTACCGATTCATTTACATACACATGATACTTCTTCTATGCAGTCAGCAACTTTGTTGAAAGCGATTGAGCAGGATGTAGATATTGTTGATGCGTGTATGAGTTCCATGTCAGGTTTGACCTCACAACCCAATTTAAACTCACTGATTGCCAGTATGCAGGGGCAACCGCGGGAGCAAGCGTTTGATTTAGATTCACTCAATCAATACGCTAATTATTGGGAGGATACTCGCGAGATTTACTATCCTTTTGAGTCGGGTTTAAAAGCAGGTACGGCAGAAGTGTATAACCATGAAATTCCTGGTGGGCAATACTCTAATCTGCGCCCACAGGCTATTGCATTGGGCTTAGAACATAAGTTTGAAGAGGTAAAAGAAAACTACGCCATTGTTAATAAAATGTTTGGTGACATTGTTAAAGTTACACCATCATCAAAGGTAGTGGGCGATATGGCGATCTTTATGACATCCAACGGTTTGACCGAAAAGGATGTAATGTCGCAAGGTGGGACGTTGGCTTTTCCTGAGTCTGTGCTTGATTTGTTTAAGGGAAACTTGGGTCAAACGGCAGGTGGCTTCCCACAAGAGTTGAGTAAACTAGTGCTTAAAAATGAAAAGCCATTTACTGATCGCCCGAATGATCATCTTGAACCTATCGATTTTGATAAAGAGTTTAAGGCCTTTCAAGAAAAGTTTGATGACAGTCGAAGCCAGTTAGATTTTCTTTCTTACATGATGTATCCCAAAGTTTACGCGGAGTTTTATCAACACCTCGAAGATTATGGCAATGTCGCTGTTATCCCTACAACTGCCTTCTTCTTCGGTTTAAAACAGCGTGAAGAGTTAGCTGTAGAGCTGGGAAAAGGTAAGGTTATCATTATCCGGCTGTTATACACATCACCGCCTGATAAGGGTGGAATTCGTACGGTAACATTTGATCTAAACGGTCAAACACGGAGTATAACGATAAAGGATGAGTCGGTTAAATCGACCAAAAAAGTGAATCGCAAAGCGGATACAGACAAAGAAGTAGGCACGCCGATTTTAGGGCGTTTGTCGGCGATTATGGTAGAAGAAGGGCAAAGCGTTGAGAAGGATGCGCCGTTGTTTGTAATTGAAGCAATGAAAATGGAATCGACCATCACTGCGCCTGTAAATGGAGTGATTAAGAAAATACACTTAGAAGTAGGGGAAATCTTAGAGCAAGGTGATTTGGTTATTGAGATGGAGTGATACTATAAATACCGCTTTATAACGCAGAGCGCGCTGAGAAAAACTCTGTGAACATCTGCGTTAAAAAAGTAATTTAAAACAAAGGAAAAACTATGCCCAAAAAAGACAGCGTAACACTCATAGATAACCGTACAGGCAAGCAGGTAGATCTGGATTTGCTTACACCAACCTGCGGACCAATGACCATTGATGTACGCAGCCTTTATAAAGAGCTTGGCTACTTTACTTACGACCCCGGCTTTATGGCAACCGCGAGTTGCTGGAGTGATATTACCTATTTGGATGGTGACAAAGGGGTTCTTGAATACCGCGGTTACCCCATCGAGCAATTAGCTGAAGAGAGTACTTTTCTTGAAACCTGTTATTTACTGTTGCATGGCGACTTGCCTAATGAAAATGAGTTAGAAGATTTTACTTATAAAATTAAACACCACACTATGTTGCACGAGCAACTGCAAAGTTTTTATAGTGGTTTTCGTCGTGACTCTCACCCGATGGCAATTATGGTTGGTGTGGTTGCAGCGCTTTCTGCGTTTTACGATGATGATGAAGATATTCACAATCCGCAAGACCGTCTTAATGCCGCGCACCGTTTAATCGCAAAAATCCCTACCATCGCAGCATGGAGTTATCGCTATGCACATGGAATGCCTTTTATTTATCCTGATAACACCCTCGATTTCGCTGAAAATTTTCTACACATGATGTTTTCAAACCCGACTGAAAAATACAAAGTAGATCCTTTGCTAGCGAAGGCCTTGGATATTATTTTAATTCTGCACGCCGATCACGAACAAAATGCATCGACCTCTACCGTACGTTTAGCGGGTAGCTCTCAAGCCAATCCCTTTGCTGTTATTGCCTCTGGCATAGCATCACTTTGGGGGCCGGCACATGGTGGCGCTAATGAAGCCGTAATAAAAATGCTGATGGAAATTAATGATTCAGGTAAGCCACTGTCAGACTTTATTGAAAGGGCAAAAGATAAAAGTGACCGCTTTAGGTTAATGGGGTTTGGGCATCGTGTTTATAAAAATTACGACCCACGCTCTAAAATTATTCAAAAAATATGCCACCAAATGTTAGATGAAGGGCAATGCACCAACCCTGAGCATCAAAAATTATTAGATACTGCGATGACATTAGAAAAAGTAGCACGTGAAGATGACTATTTTGTTTCTCGTAACCTTTACCCGAATGTTGATTTTTATTCAGGCATTATTTTCCTCGGTATGGGAATTCCGCTTAATATGTTTACCGTGTTATTTGCTGTAGGCAGAACGGTCGGCTGGGTATCACAGTGGAATGAAATGATGGGTGATCCGCAATCGAAAATTGGTCGTCCGCGCCAGTTATATACGGGTGAAAAAAGTCGTAATTATAAAGAGATGAGCAAGCGTTAAGGAGTCCCTGATTAAGTTGGTTATAATTTAGCGCAGAAAAAGCGATCAGCTTTTGCAAGCTGAAAATAACTGGACTTGATTAGGGAATCCTTAAAATGTCTTAGGAGTTTTAAAATGGCAAAAAGCACAGCAACTTATTGGAATGCTTTAGATTCAAGCAATGATCATCTGTGGGAGATTATTGAAGATACTGATGGGCTTTTGGAAGAGTGCACCTTAGCCATTGATGAAAAAACAGGTGATTACACCCGCTTGACTCGATTTAAGCCAAAAGCTGATACGGAAGCATTTGGAGCAAAAAGCCATGAATACCCTGAAGAAATTTTTATTGTAAAAGGTAGGCTCTATGATGAGGCTTTTGACCAATGGCTAGAGGTTGGCGATTATGCCAGCCG
>JAZGFW010000022.1:0-3918 GCA_036479895.1 Cocleimonas sp.
CACAATGCAAACAACGACTTTCATAAACAATATGATGAAAATCACGGTAATAAAGATTTACATATCTGGTTATCGCCACAGAATATGCTGATTATGGCTAAAACAATTGCAAAAACCTTAAGTGAAATTGATCCCAGAAATAGTCTAATGTATCAAAGTAACCTAGATCAGTTTACTGCTAGGCTAATTAAAACCACACAAAATATTGAAACTGAGCTGGCTTCAATCAAAACTCAGCCTTATGTTGTTTTTCATAACTCATGGCAATATTTTTTACAGCAATTTAAATTACAAAAGCCCACGATCGTGGGTTTTCATGAAGAGCTGTCGGCAGGCATCAAAAGTATTAAAGCGACTCGAAATGAAATCGTATCAAAAAATATACACTGTGTATTCAGTGACGCTAGTATTAAAGCAGTCCGGGTTGATGTCCTGATAGAAGGCTTAAACGTAAAAACTGAGAATATTGATATTCTAGGCCTAGGTTTACCACTAGATAAAAATAGCTCTATTAATTTATTAAAAGATATGGGACAAAAAATAAATAATTGTTTAAGCCAATAACCTGTAGGTTTGTTAGAAGCAACCAACCTACACGGTTGAGTGAGTATTAAAAGCACATAGACAGAAATCCAAGCGTCTTAATCAGTACTTTCTTGACTTGCTAGGGTGTGCTGTATAATCATTAGCCAATAATTATTAAACAAGAGTAATAAAAACAATGCTACTTCCTGCAAATGATCTTGAAAAAGCCCTTCACAAAGCGGCAGCAGACCACTCTCAAGCACCTGCTTTTTATGATGAACTAATGGATTCTAAAATCTTTATTTTGGGTAAACCAGAAGAAGATGATACCGGTAAATTCACCTTGGAAGAGGAGCAAGCGCTGATTATTCAACATTGGGAGCGCGAGGAAGATAAAAGCCCTGTCGTACCTTTTTTTACATCACTGAAAATGTTGCAACAGGCGATTGATACGGAAGAGCCTTATCTGGAGCTTCCTACCACTACATTATTTGAGTTAACCATGGGGGCGCCTTTAGTGCTTAATCCAAACTCTGAGTTTGGCATGGAGTTTGAACCTGAGGATGTTGCTGTTTTATTAGATACTGATTTAATGGTAAACAGTGAGCATATCCTCGATGAAGATACGGAAGTCTTGTTAGGCGTGCCACATGATGTGCCTGAAGAATTTAAATCGGTACTGGTACAACTTTTTGCAAAACATTCTCAAATTGAATCAGCCTATTTAGGAACGATTCAGATACCTGAGCAAGATGATGAAGAACACTTAATGGTAGGAATCAAAGGCAAAGGTGACTTTCAAAAAATCATTGATGTAGCTGTACAGAAAATTTCATTACTCGAAGGTGATTCACCTTATGAGGTGGTTGATTTTTATGTGATTGATCAAGATGACCAAGATATAAGTGACTTTATGGTTGAGAATATTACGCCGTTTTATAGTGCGGGTGATAGAACAGTTCATTAAGTACTCAGCTTTCAACAACGCTAGCAACGATGACTTTGATTTATAATTGATCAAAACGCTTAGTAACTGAGCTGAGCGAGGTCGAAGTTATAAAACACCTACTAAAAAAGCCAAGCCAATCACGGCAATGGCAACACCGCCTGTTCTGACGATCATTTCACCCCAAGACCAACGAGTCAGCTCGCCAAACGCAATACCCGCTAAATGTAGTAAGCCTGTTCCTGTTACAAAACCTATACTGTAGATAAGTGGGCTGGTGGCGCTGGGTAATTCAGTGCCGTGCGCGTGACCATGGAAAATAGCAAACACGCCAACAATAACGCCTGCAATCCAAAGTGGAGGCTTTAACGCAAAGGCTACCGCTAAACCCAGTACAACGCCAGACAGTGCGATACCTGATTCAATATAAGGAATATCAACCCCTGCAACGCCTAAAGCGCCACCAATCGCCATGACAAGAGGGAAAACAACAGGTAATATCCAAATAGCAGGTTTACCTAAAAAGACTCCCCATAAACCCACTGCAACCATCGCAACGACATGGTCTAAGCCCAAAATAGGGTGCATAAAACCACTCATAAACCCACCTTGGATAGAGCCAGCATCTGAGTGTGCGTAGGCGGAGCTGGTGATGTTCAATAATAATAAAATAAAGGTACTGGCTTTGATAAAAAATGTCATAGGTCTTTCTTCTTAATAGCTTCTTTATAGTATTGCTATTATCACGCGAAGCTAATTTCCCAATCAAGGGGAATTATCAACTTTGTCCAAGCAAGTGATGTTCTTTTAACATAGAATGTGCGCCATGATATTCATTCAAACATGGTTTCAGCAGGGATTTTTGCATCCGTTGTTAACCCCATCACATCTTATTTTGCTTATTAGTCTTGGCGTAATAATCGGGCAACAGGGAATAAAGCTCTCGTACTTTATCGCTATCAGCGTTTCACTGGCTATTGGGCTATTCTTCAAAGCGTCTCTTGTTATTGATGTAAATATTGAACTTATTCTTTTAGGACTTGCCCTAATCATCAGTTTATTGGTGGTAATAAAACTGCGTTTGCCTTCATTACTGACAGTGTTGTTGATTATCTTGGGTTGTTTTGTCGTAGCCTATGATTCTGACCCAATTGTTATCCCTGGTGTTGGTGAGAATAGTATCAATAACTGGTTACTGGGTGCGCTTACGAGTATGCTCGGTGTGTTGGCATTAATATCATTAATAAGCTTGTTTTTAAAGCGATTCTGGGAAGGGGTTATCTTAAGAATAATGGGTTCATGGATCGCAACCAGCGCTATTTTTATTTTAACACTTTCTCTCACAACGCTTACAAAAGGACTTAGTTAAGCAATGAAAAAAATATCATTATTCATTCTATCATTATTGGCCGTGTTTATTTCATCACTGGCTCAAGCACATTTTCACTATGAACTTCCTATAAAAACCACCTTAAGCGTTAATACAAAAGAAGAATTATCAGGGCTTGATATCACTTGGGTGTATGACGATGAGCTGACTAAGCTCATGCTTAAAGATCAAAAAGATGTGACCAAACTGGGCAAAAAACTCATGAAAGATTTAAACATGTTGGGTTACTTCACTTTCTTAAAATTGAATGGAAAAGAGCTTAGTACATCAAAAGTGACAGAATATAAACTAGAAGAAATCAAATACACAGATTATAAAAACCTTAAACTGAGTTTTCATTTACCTTTAAAAAAGCCCGTATCATTAGCGGGTAAAAATAGCATAGAGTTTAGACATGAAGATGCGAATGCCTCCGCCGTGCTTTATTATGATAAGCCAGAGCATTTACAAATAGGCAAAACGTTAGAAATGCACTGTGAAGTTGTTATCACAGATAAAAAAGATTTTGAAGAAGGTGAAACGCCACAAACTGTGAAGGTAGCGTGTAAGTAAATTCTTTCTACAGGGCAATCAAACACAAATAGTTCAAGGGTTAATTTTATGAAAAAGCAATCGTATGCAAATTGGGCTTTAGTTTTTTTATTCTCAATAATCCTATCAGGTTGTGGTGGTGAGGGTAGTACTAGTTTTGACAATGATGATGAGGATGATAATCCATCAGCTTCTCGTGGGGCTTTATTGGGCAGTAAATTAATAAAGCCAGAAAGCGGCCGCCTAAAGTACAAAGTCGAAGCTTATGAAATCATCTATTCAAGTATTGATACAGAAGGAAAAAAAGTAAGCTTGTCGGGTTTATTATCGATACCAAAAAAAGAGAACAATAAAACCAGCCCAATACTGAGTTTTCAACACGGTACACGATTTGATAATGACAACCGTCCTTCAAATGCCGCCTCTAAAAACCCTATTAGTATTGCTGACTTAGCAGGGGTAGGTTATATCACCGCAGCGCCAGATTATATGGGTTATGGTGAGTCTCTAGGTCATACAAAAACGC
>JAZGFW010000023.1:0-7031 GCA_036479895.1 Cocleimonas sp.
GGTGAGCTAAGCAACTCAGCCCAAGTCAATGGGTCAGAAGAGGATAGTAACCCTAACAATAACACCCATGTTTTAAAGTTTAAGGTAACTAATTCTGATGGAGGATCTGGCGGAGGTGATAGCAAGAGTGACAGTGGTGGTGGAAACATCTCGTGGTTATTCCTATGGATGTTAATCCTACTTCGTGCTACTTCGAAAAAACCGAGACGTAGGCTGACAGCATTATAGAGCGTCGCAAATAAAACAGAGATACCCTATAATAATCTCATGCAATCACAAGAAAGTTTCCTAAAAATACGCACCCACCTTGAAAAAAACATTGTGGGGCAAACAAAGCTTCTTGATAGATTGCTTATTGGCGTGTTGGCTGGCGGGCATGTTCTATTAGAAGGCTTACCTGGCCTTGCCAAAACCACTGCGGTAAATGCCTTAGCTAATGGCATCCAAGCCTCCTTTCAGCGGATTCAATTCACCCCTGACTTAATGCCTGCAGATTTAACAGGAAGTGATATTTTTTCACCAAAAGATAGTACCTTTCACTTTGTTAAAGGCCCGCTATTTCATGAGATCGTATTGGCTGATGAAATAAATCGTGCGCCACCTAAAGTCCAATCAGCATTATTAGAAGCCATGCAAGAACAACAAATAACGGTAGGCGGAATCACCCGTGATTTACCCGAATTATTTATGGTACTTGCCACTCAAAACCCACTAGAACAAAGTGGAACTTACCCTTTACCCGAAGCGCAGTTAGACCGATTTTTATTGCATATTGTATTAGATTACCCCAGTCCTGAAGAAGAGTTATTAATTCTAAAGCGCGATAGGCAACATCATTTTGGTACAGATAAAGATGAGGTTCTTACACCCATAACACCTGAAACAGTACTAAATGCGCGGCATGAAGTGGCTGAAATTCATGTTGAAAATGTATTAGAAGAATATATTGTAAAATTAGTTGGCATGACGCGTAATTTGAAAAAAATACAACCACAAGAGTCAGATGATGATTGGAAAGACTTTTTGCGCGCAGGTGCCTCACCTCGTGCCTCCATTGCCTTGCTTCGCGCTAGTAGCGCTATGGCATACCTAAAAGGTCGTGACTACGTTATCCCTGAAGATATTATCGAAGTTGCCCCAGATGTTTTACGTCACCGCTTAATTTTAAATCATTCAGCACGTGCTGCAAATATCAGTGCAGATGACATCATTCAGCAAGTTTTAAGTGCTGTGCCCGTTCCTTGAACCTTTCATTTTTCAATCAAAAGAAACAACCAACCAACAGAAATAAAACATGGCTGTGTGACAAAGAGTTAAGTGAATTACAGGCTCTCTCTGAGCAATTGCATAGCACATCAATATCAAAAATTACTTTAGACTCCCAACAATCAGGTCACCTTTCAAGTCGCGCTTTAGGAAGTGGTATCGACTACGCCGAAAGCCGTGTATACCAATATGGTGATGACCCTCGCTCCATTAACTGGCGCTTAAGTGCTCGCTCACAAGAAACCTTTGTAAAAACATTCCATACAGAATCACGCCCTACTGTAAATATTATTTTAGACCAGCGTAGAAGTATGATTTTCGGCACGAAAAAACGCTTAAAAATCACCCAAGCTCTCCGTATAGCAAGCTTATTAGCTTATACCTGCAATTTACACCATCTTAACTTTCAAGCTTGGATTCTTAATGCTAACACTCTACTTACTTTTAATAATACCGGTGAATTTTTATCAGTGGCAAACCAACAGCCAAAACAAATAGAAAATACTTTTTACAATAATTTAGACTTAGCCTTACAGGAGGTTCAGCCTCAATTATCTAATCATTCATTGCTCTACCTCATCAGTGATTTTACAGACTTACAAAAGAGTACCCACTTATCAGCAGTTTCTGAGCTATGTACAACACACGCTATTCATATTCAAGACCAAGCAGAAATAGGCCTATCAAACCTTGGAGAGATAGACTTACAAGATAACCAACAAGAACACTTTAGAATTAATACACAGAACAAAAATGAGCGCTTAAATTTTTCAAAATTAAGCAAAACATTATTAGAAAAACGGAAAAAATTAATAGCAAACTTAGGTATTTCATACTCTGCCATATTGACTGATGAAGACAATATCCACCCATACATTAGACTTCCTTTAAGGAACCTTTAACAAAGATAGCGAAATGATCATTACTGATAGGTTTGTACACCTTGATTAAGTCCTTCTATCCGTTTAGAATCAGACCGTTACATAAATATTTTTTACTAAGCAAATGTAAAAGTCCAAACCAAAAGGGCTATAACAATCAAAGGAGAACAACATGGCAGATTTAAATAAATCAATCGAAAACGTAAAAAAATACGATAGCGGAGCAGATGAGAAACTTGTAGAGGCAATTTTTAATAGCCTTAAACTCGTTCATGGAAACCTAGATGCGATGTTAGTAGGCTGTACTGACGATAGTGAACTTGCAACAGTTAAAAGAAACTTTCTTATGAAGAAACTCGGTTTAGACGATAGCCCAGAGCTTGATGCAGCCGTTAAAGAAGTTTGTGCAACAATGAAAGAAGACCGTCAAAAGCAGCGTATTACTTTCTACTACTTATTGACGAAGAAATTTGGTAAAGAGTCTGCTTACGCTTAAGAACACTTGTTAAAAGTAGGCCTAACTGGAGGCATCGGCAGTGGTAAAAGTACCGCTGTCGATGCCTTTCGCACTTTACGCATACCTATAATTGATGCAGACCGTATAGCCAAAGACTTAGTCAAGAAGGGCCAGCAAACGCTTAATAAAATAGAGAGCACTTTTGGCAAAAGTATTTTACTTGCTTCAGGTGAATTAGACCGAAAAGCACTAAAAGAAATCGTTTTTGCCGCACCAGACTTATTAGCTAAGTTAGAAGCAATTCTACACCCTTCGATTAAAACAGAAATCCACCAGAAGATTAGCGCCTTAGAAAATCTGACTCACCCTATACCCTACGTTGTTGTTGATATTCCCTTGCTTGTCGAAAAAAACTACCAAGATATTTTTGATGACATCATCGTTGTTGATTGCTCCATTGAACAACAAATAGCACGCGTGATACATCGAGATCAGCTTGATAAAAAAACAATCAATAACATTATTGATCTACAAGCAGACCGAGAAGAAAGAATAAAAATAGCGAACCATATTTTAGATAACTCGAAAACAATTCAATATTTGATACAACAAGTGAATAACCTACATACTAAATTGATTTCTAAGAGTGGCATTAATCATTAGAGTATTTCAAGCAAGTATATAATTGCTATACTTGCTCTATTATTTATTCACCCGATAGAAATCTTGTCATGTCTGTATACGAACAACCACTTAATGAGAAAATGCGCCTATTTATGAGGCTCTCTCATTTAATGAAACGCTTTAATAATCACTTAGATACTCCAACGCCTGAAAATTGTCAGGCTGCTGTTATGGTTTTGTTAGAAATCTACAGTCTTTCATCTCGTCTTGATGTTAAAAGTGCGACCTTACATATCATGGATGGCTTGGCACAAAACATCCGCCAGAATAAGGGTCTAAATGATGCAGAACAAGCACGCATGGACCGTTTGCTTGCTAAACTTGAAGAGAAAGGTAAGAAGCTTTATAGCTTAAGCGGACAGTTAGGACAGCACTTAAAAACCAATAATTTTTTAAATATTCTCATGCAAAGATCCTCTATCGCAGGTGGAATTAATGGTTTAGATATACCCTTATTTAATTATTGGTTAAGTTTGCCAGAAAAAAAACGAGTTAATGATCTAAACAATTGGATAACACCCTACAGCTTGGCTTTTAGTGCTATAGAAATTTTGATGGAGGTCATTCTAGGAGGTAAAGAAACTCAACAACTTGTTGCAGAAGGCGGTTTTTATCAGGCTAGTTTAAGCCCACAAAATGAATATCAAATTTTATCAGTAGAACTCCCCGATAACGTGGGATTTTATCCTGAAATCAGTGCAGGAAAACAACGTTTTTCGGTACGTTTTGTAGATGCTTCAATCCTTGAAACTAAAGGTAAGCAGAACTTTGAAAATATAGAGTTTACACTTAATTTATACAGCTATTAATTAAGGTATCCCTTGCTTCAACCACATCGACACTTCCTTCGGAATCGTAGCGATGTACTTTTGGGCTCTTGGTGAGTCTACAAAAACAATAGCTTGCCTGCGATAATTAATAATGAAACACCGAGTACCATACGTACTATTTTTTCGCCTTTTGTTATTGCAAGTTTCACGGCTATGAGTGTGCCGATTATCATCCCCACCGATAAAGCAACGGCCGCAAACCAATTTACATTATCCGTGAAAATAAAAACCAATACCGCTGGCACAGTAAAAACCATCACGATAAATACTTTGTGCATATTTATTTTGACTAAGTCCATACCGTATAAATGTAACAATGTTGCCATAATGACGAACCCAACACCTGCTTGAATGAACCCTCCATAAAAACCCACAGCAAACATCACAGGCCAGGCAAGCCAATTTTTCCATTTATGTTGTTTAGCATGTTCGACCAGTTCTGACTTAGGCACAACCAAAGAAATAACAATTAAAATCATCACAAAACCTAGTATCTTTGTGAATAACTCATCATCAATTTTTACCGCATAAAAAGCACCTACAATGCCACCCGGTAAAGTCATCAAAGATAACTTTAAACTCAAAGGAAAGTCAGAGTGTTGTTGTTTTTTAAAAGCGGCTACCGCAGTAAGCGCTTCTACCTGTATCGCAATACGATTTGAGCCGTTAGCAACAGTGGCATCAAAGCCAAGAAAAATCATAATAGGAATGGTTAACGCAGAACCACCACCAGCAAGTACGTTTAAAAAGCCTGCTACTGCTCCTGATAAACATAAAATGATAAAAAGTATTGGATCAGAAAAGGCCATGCTCTAAAATTGTTAAATTTATTCGTTCAAAGGTCTCTACCAATAATAGTCTAGAGATAAGCTAGCTGCAGATAAAATAAACATGCGACTAGACTAATAATGCGTTTTTCTAAGGTGACGGCCTACAGCAATCCATGCGCCAACTAACCCTAAAAAACTACTCGCTATAAGGATATACAGGGTGATTTTTACGCCCAAACCACTAATAGTGAATGTGCTGCCGTAAAGTTGCGCAAGTTCATTAACCGGCGACACTAAAAAAAGCAAAGCAAAATGCACAAAAACCAAACTCATTATCCCACCAAACAGACCATACCATAAGCCACTGTATAAAAAAGGACGTCGAATATAGGCTGACGTCGCACCGATCATCCTTGACACCTCAATCTCTTTTTTACGGTTTTCTATATTCAGTTTAATCGTATTTCCTACGACTAATAGTACAGTGAGAGCAAGCAATATGGAGATAACTAAAATGGCACGTTCAGCAATCCGTAAAATTCCTCTCAAACGTTGTACCCACTCTATATCCATCTGTACCAAGTCTACTTCAGGATAGTTTTCGAGTTTTCTTGCTAACTTTTTTAAATCTAACCCCGGATCACCAATAAGATTCATATGTGGCGTTACTACTAACACATGCGGCAAAGGATTTTCATCGAGTGTTTCAAGAGTTTCAGCAAAGCCTGTTATACGCCTAAAATCATCCAACGCCTTATCCTTAGGCACTAAAATCACTTTATCAATATCAGATAACTCTTCTAATAAGCCACCACGATCACGCGCTTGTTGCTCTGAAATCCCTTGTTTTATAAACAGTGAAATCGTTGGCACTTCACGTTTATCATCCGTTAGTGACTTTAAGTTCTTTAATAAAAGATGGAGGCTAGCAGGTAAGGACAGCGCTATAGCGATTGCCGCTAATGTAATCCACGTTGATAAAGGAGATTGCCATAAACGTGACAAACTAAATGAAATAGCTTCTTTATGATGGCCTGCTACGCCGACAGATGCTGTCGTTGCTTGCCTCTTTGCAGTTGTACTTTTTACTGCCATTAGGTTTTCACCTTACGTAACGCAATAATACGCTTTTTCATGTTTTGAATCAGTGTATGGTCATGGCTTGCAATTAATACAGTCGAACCGAAGTCATTAAACTGTTTAAAGGTTTGCATGATGTCATGTGCCAAATCCGGGTCAAGGTTTCCTGTTGGCTCATCGGCTAAAATTATTAATGG
Organism: Cocleimonas sp.; assembly: GCA_036479895.1. GTDB lineage: Bacteria > Pseudomonadota > Gammaproteobacteria > Thiotrichales > Thiotrichaceae > Cocleimonas. The sequence continues at coordinate 6,166 of JAZGFW010000023.1, forward strand.
TTTATTCACCACCGCACGAGCTATGCCCACACGTTGCTTCTCACCCGCAGAGAGCATCACTGGGTATTCTTTTTCTTTTTGCAGTAAATTAACTTTATCAAGCGCAGCACGTACACGTCGTTTAATATCATGTGGACGCATACCTTCAATTTTTAGGGGCAATGCCACGTTATCAAAAACCGAACGATCATCAAGTAAATGATGGTCTTGGAAAATAATACCTATATTACGTCTAAATGCAGGTATTTTACTTTTTTTAATGGTCTTGGAGCTTTGCCCCGCAATGACTACTTCACCTTCTGTAGGCGTATCCAGCATTGCGATTAATCTTAACAAGGTGCTTTTACCTGCTCCAGAATGACCTGTCAGAAAAGCCATTTCTCCCTGCGCTAACTTTAAATTAACATTATATAAAGCCAGTTGCCCTGTTGGGTACTGCTTTGTAACTGACTTAAATTCGATCATATTTATCGGTTTATTTGTTGAGACCTTACACTAATGAAGCAAAGGTACAGATCACATGTTTTATTTTAAAGAACGCCCAAAGTAACAGTTTACTCATTTTAGCAAAATGACGCAATCAGAAGGTGCTAGACTATAAAGAGAGATAGCAGAAAAATGGAGAACAGTTTTGTTAAAAAAAATCATACTCATGTTTCTTTTCATGACCCTAATGAATACCTTGGTAAATGCTGAAAAAAACGTTGCTATAAGCAGTATTAAAGAGGGTGAGTATCGCGGTGCTAAAACCGCCACCCATCCCACATGGTTTAAAGAAAGCTTTCTCGATTTAGACGAAGATGTCGGTGATGCAACAAATGCAGGAAAACGCCTTGCCCTCTATTTTTGGCAGCCAGGTTGCCCCT
>JAZGFW010000024.1:0-11367 GCA_036479895.1 Cocleimonas sp.
AATAGTTATAAATAGTATTGCTCAGATTGCTTCTATAAGCCGTCAGTTCAAGGCGGATAGATGTGAAGTTTACAAGTGTAAATGAGCATCTTTCCAACGCAGAAATGGCGGGTTATAGGAGTGAGCTGTGCATTACTTAAAACTGGTTCATGGTATTGTCTTCTCCCGCCGCCTTCAGCGCCGCATCACCCGAAAAGTACTCCTTGTGATCATCACCCATATCAGAACCAGACATGTTTTGGTGCTTAACACAGGCAATACCTTCACGAATTTCTTTGCGTTGTACACCTAACACATAGCCTAGCATACCTTGCTCACCAAAGTATTCTTTGGCTAAGTTATCGGTTGATAGCGCCGCCGTATGATAAGTTGGAAGCGTTATAAGGTGGTGGAAAATTCCAGCATCACGCGCTGCATCGGCTTGGAAGGTACGAATTTTTTCATCCGCAGTTCTACCAAGCTCTGTCTCATCGTATTTTACATCCATTAGGTCATCACGGTTGTAGGCAGAAACATCAGTACCCGCCTCGCTCATTGCATCAAACACCTGCTGGCGAAAGTTTAACGTCCAATTAAACGATGGGCTGTTGTTGTAAACCAGTTTTGCATTGGGGATAACTTCGCGCACGGCATTGACCATGCCACCGATTTGATCAATGTGTGGTTTCTCAGTTTCTATCCAGATTAGGTCTGCGCCATTTTCAAGTGAGGTTATACAGTCAAGCACACAGCGCGCTTCGCCTGTCCCTTGCTTGAACTGGAATAGGTTACTGGCAAGACGTTTAGGGCGGACTAACTTGCCGTCTTGTTTAATCACTACATCACCATTTTGCATGTTATCTGCGGTGACTTCTTCGCAATCTAAGAAGGCATTGTACTGGTCGCCTAAATCACCCGGCTCATTGGTCACGGCAATTTGCTTGGTTAAGCCAGCGCCGAGTGAATCGGTACGTGCCACGATAATACCGTTGTCGATGCCCACCTCTAAAAAGGCGTAACGCACTGCACGAATTTTTGCGAGGAAATCTTCATGTGGCACGGTTACTTTCCCGTCTTGATGACCACACTGTTTTTCATCCGACACTTGGTTTTCGATTTGAATACAGCAAGCGCCTGCTTCAATCATTTGCTTTGCCATTAAATACGTCGCTTCGGCGTTGCCAAAACCTGCGTCAATGTCAGCAATAATCGGTACAACATGCGTAACGTGCCCGTCAATTTCTGCTTGAAGTGCTTTTTCTTTGGCAGAGTCACCTGCACTTCTTGCGCTGTCTAACGCTCGAAATAAGCCACCTAATTCACGCGCATCGGCTTGGCGTAAAAAGGTATACAGCTCTTTGATTAACATCGCGACAGATGTTTTCTCATGCATAGATTGGTCTGGTAGTGGACCAAACTCAGAGCGAAGTGCCGCCACCATCCAACCAGAAAGGTATAAATAACGGCGGTCAGTACTTCCTTCAAAATGCTTCTTAATAGAAATCATTTTTTGCTGACCAATAAAGCCGTGCCAGCAACCTAATGACTGGGTGTACTGTGTATTATCAGCATCATAATTTGCCATGTCTTTACGCATAATATCAGCGGTGTACTGTGCAATTTCGATACCTGTTTTAAAACGATTTTGTGTACGCATACGAGCAACAGATTCTGGATTTATACTCTCCCATGATTTGCCATTATTGTTTTTTAAGGTACTGGCATTTTTTATATCTTCTTTATATTGTGACATTTTTCCTTCTCTCTTTTTATGTTGTGTATCGATATATTTTTGTGTTACTTAATGTTGGTTAATAAGTCTTTTTCGATAAGCATGAAGTATCGGCTCGGTATAGCCACTGGGTTGCTGAACCCCTTTTAGGACTAAATCAAGTGACGCTTGAAAAGCGATACCCGTGAAATCTGGCGCCAGTGTTTGATAAAGTGGGTCGTTACGGTTTTGCTCATCAACGACCATTGCCATACGTTTAAATGTTTCAACAACTTGCTCTTTTTTGCATAAACCATGAAGTAGCCAGTTTGCCATATGTTGGCTTGAGATACGCAAAGTCGCACGATCTTCCATTAAACCGACGTTATGAATATCAGGCACTTTTGAACAGCCAATGCCCTGATCTATCCATCGTACTACATAGCCTAAAATTCCCTGTGCGTTATTATCTAGCTCTTGTTGAATTTCTTCTGCAGTTAATTTTTTATCATGCAATAGCGGAATCGTTAAAATATCATCCAGCTTGCCGCGCCTTCCATTTTCTAATTGTATTAATAGGGTGTTTTGCTGCTCCGTTACATTTATTTGATGATAGTGCATTGCATGTAATGTGGCAGCCGTAGGCGATGGAACCCAAGCACTGTTTGCGCCCATTTTAGGATGTGCAATTTTTTCATCAAGCATTTGCGCCATTAAATCCGGCATTGCCCACATACCTTTTCCAATTTGTGCCTTGCCCTGTAGCCCACACATGAGACCAGTGTCGATATTCCAGTCTTCATAAGCGCTGATCCAAGGCTCTTTTTTAATGTCCGCCTTGGGTAAAAAAGCGCCCGCTTGCATACTGGTATGAATCTCATCGCCTGTTCTATCCAAAAATCCTGTGTTGATAAAAATGACCCGCTCCTTAGCTACTTTAATACATGCTTTTAAGTTGACGGTAGTACGTCGCTCTTCATCCATAATGCCAATCTTGATGGTGTTTTTTGGCAAGCTTAAGATGTTTTCGATGCGCGAGAAAAGGGTAACGCTAAAGGCGACTTCTTCAGGGCCATGCATTTTTGGTTTCACGATATAAATGCTTTTAGTTTGGCTGTTTTGATAAATACCTTTGCCTTGAATATCATAAAGCGCAATCAAACTGGTTATCATCCCATCTAAAATACCCTCAGGTATTTCTTCACCCGCTGCAGTTAAAATAGCTTCATTAGTCATGAGATGACCTACATTACGGATGAGCATTAAGCTACGGCCTGTCAAGATAAGCGCTTCACCATTAATGCCTGTGTAAATCCTGTCTGGGTTTAATGTTCTATGGGTTTCTTTCCCGCCTTTGTTAAAGCTTATTTTTAAATCACCCCGCATTAAGCCCAGCCAGCTTTTATAGACTAATGTTTTATCATCAGGAGTAACCGCAGTGACCGAGTCTTCGCAATCTTGAATCGTACTTAAAGCCGACTCAATCACCACATCATTAATACAAGATGGATGAAGCTTCCCAGCAGGGTGGTTAGCGTTTATGTGAATTTCAATATACAGACCATTGTTTTCTAACAATAAAACGAGGTCTTCACCTTGTATTGTGTAGCCTTTAAATTGGCTAGAATTGGTTAGTGTTGCTGTTTTCCCATCAGCTAAAGTAGCTTGAAGTTGTTTATTATCAAGAAGGGTTAATGTCAAAATATCTTGATAGCGCGTATTAACAAGCGGCACCGCTTGATCTAAAAATTCAAATGCAGTTTGAATAACAACCCGCCCACGTTCCGGATTAAATTCAATGCCTTTCTCAAGCCCCACTGTTTCAGCAATAACATCCGTACCATATAAAGCATCAAACAAGCTACCCCAGCGGGCATTTGTGGCATTAAGCGCAAAGCGAGCATTATTTATAGGAACAACAAGTTGAGCGCCTGCAGTTTTCGCAATAACAATGTCTACGTTTTTAGTGGTAATTGAACAGTTGTTTGGCTCAGGCAGTAAATAACCAATTTCTATTAAAAAGTCCTTATAGTTTTTGAAATCAAAGTCTTTCTCTCTGTGCTCTAAATGCCACTGGTCAATACTTGTTTGTAAGGTTTCACGCTTTTTAAGCAACGCTTTGTTTTGTGGGGCAAGCTCATCAATCATCTTTTCAAAAGACGCCCAGAAACTACCCGCCTCTATATTATCAAGCTCTGGGATAACCTCATGCGTGACTAATTGATATAAAGATTTTGCGACTTTTAAGCCACCTACTGAAATATAATTTTCCATTTAATTTAAGAGCACCTGAACTAAGCTATGTACTTAGTTAAACCATAGGACAGGTTTTGAGTTTTGGCTATGCTAGGGAATTATTATTACTATTTAAAAAACCAATAGAGTACCGTTAATCTATTAAGTTTCATGTTAATCAAGGCTCTTAATACAAGCTCTTTACTTACTTCTCATCATCAATAATGCTTCCATAGTATTCATGCAGCACTTCAATAAAACGCTGAGCAGGTGATGATAGCGCCTTCCCTTTGCGGGTAACAACACCATAGTTTCTATCAGGAAAGTATTGATCCAGCGGGATAATAACAAATTTCTTCTTATCTTCTTCAGTAATGCAAATAGTACTCACAATAGAGACACCCAAGCCTTTATCAACATAGCGTTTAACGACTTCCCAACCACCTACTTCTAATGCCACTTTGAAACTAACACCATTTAAACCGAAAACCATTTTCAATAAACGGCAACTGCTGAATTGTGGTGGGGGTAAAATTAAGCCGTATTGACCAATATCTTTAAGCGTTACTTTTTCGAGCTTACTTAAAGGGTGGTTTTTAGGTGCGATTAAAATAGGTGAATAAGATACGAAGGTGGAGTAATTAAAGCTTTCTGGTACATCCAGCATGGAACTTACCGTGAGATCGACTTCATCGGCTTTAAGTAAATCTCGTCCATCTTTACCAGTGATATTAGTAAGATTTAAACGAATACCGGGATAATCCTCGGCAAAGATTTTAATAGGGTCAGGTAGGGTATAGAGCAGTGTCGACTCTTCTGCCGCGATGGATAAATCCCCCACCACAAGATTATTATGTTGTGCACTAAAATCATCTTTTATATGGTCAATGCCTTGCACCAAGGGCACAGCGATATTGTAAAGAATCTCTCCTTCGGTTGTGATTTTTAACTTAGGGCCACGACGCTCAAACAGTTTTACATCAAGCTCATCTTCAAGCTTTTTTATCTGTAATGAAATCGTAGGCTGGCTGACAAAAAGAATCTCCGAAGCTTTGCTCATATTACCCTCTTGACGAGTAATACAGAAAGCTCGGAGTTCTTTTAGTAAATTACATGTTTTTAGGTGTTTCATATTACTATGAGACCTAACCTACAGTGATAAGGTCTCAGCTACAAAATCTGCATCTTTATCGCCACGCCCAGATAAGTTAATCAGAATTGTTTTATCACTGCCCATATCACCTGCGATTTTCATTGCATAGGCAACAGCATGTGCGCTTTCTAAGGCAGGGATTATTCCTTCAACACGTGACAATTCCATAAAGGCATCTAAACATTCTTTATCATCAACACTTTCATAGCGTACCCGACCTAAATCTTTTAATAAGCAATGCTGTGGGCCAACACCAGGGTAATCCAATCCCGAGGCAATTGAATAAACGGGTAGAGGGTTACCTTCATTATCTTGTAGGTTGTAACACTTAAAGCCGTGAATCGCTCCCTTCGTTCCTAATGTTAACGTTGCCGCATGATCGGGCGTATCTAAGCCTTTTCCTGCGGGTTCAACGCCTACTAATTCCACATTTTCATCAGGTAAAAACTCGGTAAATAACCCAATAGCGTTAGAGCCACCACCCACACAAGCCATCACCATATCGGGTAGTTTATTGTGTGTTTCTAAGAATTGTGCACGGGCTTCTTTGCCAACTACACTTTGAAAGTCACGTACTATTTTAGGAAAAGGGTGCGGGCCAACAACCGAGCCGATCGCATAAAGCGTGGTAACAGGATCTTTTAAATATTCTTCAAAGGCACTATCTACAGCATCTTTTAAGGTTTTTGTGCCACGGCTTACGGGTACAATTTTACAACCAAGAATTTTCATTTTTGTGACATTTGGATGTTCTTTTTTTATATCAATTTCACCCATGTGAATTTCGCAATCAATACCCACCAATGCGCAAGCTGTTGCCAATGCAACACCGTGTTGACCTGCACCTGTTTCTGCTAGCACCTTAGTTTTTCCCATATGTTTCGCAAGTAGTGCTTCACCAATACAGTGGTTAATTTTATGTGCGCCGGTATGGTTTAAATCTTCTCGCTTTAAATAAATCTGTGCGCCACCTAATTTTATACTCAGGTTTTTAGCATGATAAATTGGGCTCGGACGACCCACATAATTGGCATAAAGGTCGTTTAATTCATCTTGAAAGGCCGCTGTATCACGAATTTCTTCGTAGGCATCATTGATTTGATCCATTATTTCAATCAAAGGTGGCGGAATAATCTGCCCTCCGTATTCGCCAAAGTTTCCTTCTTGATCGGGCATTTCAGGTAAGCTACTCATGTTTTCTCCTTTATTGATTTAACTTCTCCCTATGACTATAGGACAGCAGGACAAAAATGCCACATTGTATTATTGAATATTCGCAAGAACTCAAAAATGAGATTGACCCAAACTTTTTGATAAATGCTGCACACAAAGGTGCGGTGGATTCAGAACTGTTTGAAGAGAGCCACATTAAAAGCAGAGCGATGGGCTATGAATATTATAAAACTGGCGCTAGTGACTTACGCTTTATTCATATTAGTGCGAGGATTTTATCGGGACGAAACGATGAGCAAAAAGCTAATTTATCACAAAAAATATTAGCCCGATTTGAAGCGTTGATATTGGATAAAGGTTTACCCAATATCTCTATTACCGTTGAAGTTAATAATTTGGAAAAAGAGTCTTATACAAAAGTAATTATATAATATTGGGGCTGTGGTTAAGTGTCATATTAATCGTTCCAAAAGTTATTATATGGGTCAAACCCCGCCTTCGACAGGCTCAGGCTACAGATGTAGTTCCCGAGCCTGTCGAAGGGTGCAAATTAATATCACATGCCAATACTTTCGGAACGATTAATACAGGGAAAACTAGATACTACTTTTATTGCGCTTTTCCCACCAATCTTTTGCCATCTCTAAAGCAGCATCGTGGCTATTCGCCTTATCCATAGTGTATAAAGTAATTGCCGCCGTACCTATAATCGCAGCAACGCCATACTCATCATCTTCTTCTCCACGCCAAACTCTTGCTAATTTAAGCGGGTCGAGTGTTTTATCTTTCACATGCCTTTTGGCAAATAGTGGCGCCCACTCTTCTTCAAGTGCTACATTATTTTTTATCGAACGTACAAGGTTTGGCATATCAGGATTCCATTCTGTTTCACCGCCATCCCCTTTTATAACAGCCATAGTAGGCTGCTTTAATAAAAGTGATGCCTCCTGATGTGTATCACGATAAGCGGGATGATGAATACCCTGCATTGAGCAATTTGCACGACATGGATTAATCAATCGCGTGAATGTATTCACGGGTGAACGTAAGCCCAATATCCATTTTAAATCCATAATACGAGCAAGTTCTGGTAAAAAATCGTGCAAGGGTAGATAAGCAAAATTGTGGGATTTAATATGCTCACCCGCTTCTTCAAACGAACTAGCAATGGGGATATTTAATAATTTAAGCACATCATCGGTGTAAATGCGGTTAGCCGTATGCCCGCCTTCACCATGTATTAACACAGAAACTCCATTTTCAGCCAATAACCATGTGCTCAAAATAAACCAAGGTAAACGTCTGGCTTTGCCTGCGTAGCTTGACCAGTCCAAGTCAACGGTTGGCATATCGCTGGGGACATTCAATACATCATAGGTCGCATCAACAAAACCCGCCAGTTCTTCCCCGCTTTCTTCTTGATAGCGCATTAACATCATAAAAGCACCAAGCTGTTCTGGCTCAACTTTTGATTCTAAAATCATCGTCATCGCAGTTTTTGCTTCATCGTAGGTAAGATTACGCGAACCCGTTTTACCTTTACCAAGCAAACGTACATATTCTGCAAAGGAATGTTCTGTACGTAATTCGACAGAGTCTGTATCGGGTTTAGTCATGTAGCACCTAAGGTCTTCTTGATGGGAGCAGGTATTTTAAAGAATTTTTAAGTGAAAGACAGCACTGCTTTTTTTATTAAGGTTATATTAGATATTACTTATTAAGAATTTTTTCTAACAGATACAAAAGCTCCGTCATTCCTGGTTCTTTCTCTTGCGCGATATGCTCATCGCTCCACGTCCATTTTCTGGTAGAAAAAAGCTCATTCATCTCATTTAATTCACAATGAAACGGTGGGCCTCCTTCTCGCCCTGTTTGCATAAAAGCGGCAAACAATTTGCCACTGGGTTTTAGCCAATTATGTAGTTGTGCTTCATACTGCTTCCACTCTTTAGGCGGTAGCGCACAGAGGCTGGTTTGTTCAAAAATAGCATCAAACTTTTCTTTTGGATTCCATGTGAAAAAATCCCCTAATACCAGTTCGGCATCAAGACTTTCTTTATCTAACATAGCGCGTAAGTTATCAATCGCCGACGGTGCAATATCAATGGCGACAACATCAAAGCCCAATTTCACCAGGGTCAAAACTTCATACCCATTACCACAACCGGGGACTAAAATTCGGCAAGGCTTTAGTAAACTATTTTCTAACCAATAGTTTAGATTGGCACTGGTGTTGCCTCTATCCCAGCCTGTTGTGCCTGCTTGATAGCGAGATTCCCATACATTTTCACTGCTCATAACTTAACTCATAATTTAAAATAACTCCCATTTTTACATGGGAGAGTTTTATCTCAACAAACTTATTTTTTAACACCTTCAAAAGCAAATATTAAATCAAGCTCTGCCGAAGCGGGCCCTAGATTCTTAGTAATCCCAAAGTCTTTCAATGCGATACGTGTTTGTCCTTCAAAACCTCGGCGAAAGCCACCCCAAGGGTCTTTACCAGCGCCGACCTGTGCAACGTCTATTTCAATGTCTTTGGTGACACCATGCAATGTTAACCGACCTTTTAGTTTTGCTTTTCCATCAGCACCCTCGGTGTAGCTGGTGCTTTCAAATTTTGCTTGAGGGAATTTTTCAACATCTAAAAAATCATCACTGCGTAAATGTTTATCGCGCTCGGCATGGTTTGAATCGACGCTTTTTGTGTTTACCGTGACGTTAATTTTAGAGGCTCCCTTGTCTTTCTCATCATAACTAAAGCTTCCATCAAAATCATTAAATCGTCCCCATAACCAGCTATAGCCGAGGTGTGAAATTTTGAATTGAATCGATGCGTGAGCGCCTTTTTTATCGATAGCGTAATCATCTGCAAATAAGCTTCCTGATGCAAATAATGCCGTTGCGAGAGATGCACTTAATAGTGTGCTTTTTGCAATTTTAAATATTTGTGTTTTCATTGTTTTATCCTTTGGTTAAACGGTAGTTGTAAATAGTGTTTATTTAATCATTCTTAAAAGTGTTTTATCTTTGTCGATGAAATGGTGTTTAAGTGCTGCCAATACATGTAACACAGCGAACACGATGAGTGTGATTGCCAAAAACTCATGGATTTCCCCAATCAAGTCGGCTCGATCTTCTTCTAAAGCTTGCGTTATCGCAGGTACTTCAAAAATATTAAAAAATTCAATGCCTTTACCTTTGGCTGTTGAAATAAAGTAACCTGAAACTCCAATCAATAAGGTTAAGCCATAAAATAGTCTTTGAATAAGATGCGCTAAAAACACTTCCCATTTTTTATGGGTTTTAAGCGGCGCAGGATTTGCTTGGTTTAGCTTCCAAATAATGCGAAAAATCAATAAAGCCATCACCGACAATCCAATGCTTTTGTGCCACCAAGGCAGGGTGTGATACAGCGAGTCGTAATATTCCAACTCGGTCATATACAGACCAACAGCAAACAAACCAATTATTAAAATTGCCATCAACCAGTGCAATGTTTTGCTGATAAGACCAAATGATTCTATTGTATTTTTTAGCATGACAATAACCTGTTCTAATGCATAGTTTGAATGATGATTAGTTGCACATCCTCTGAAGCGGTAAATGCTAGATTCTCACCTGCAATCATGTCTCCATCGATAATTTTCTCATCGTTCGCATATCCTTTGCCTCGTGTAATATAGGCAATAAATTCACCGTTAAATTCAATGCTTTCATTTTTTTGGAACAGAGCCACATCAATCTGGGTATGTGAAGGAAAGGCATCGTTATCACCAAAGCCACCATAAATCCTAGTAGATTCACCATGTTCTGGCTGATAAACCTTATAGCTTGCAGGTTCTCCTGATTCTTCAGGTAGCACCCATAACTGAATCATACGATTCCAGTCACCATCAGGATTCACTTCATTATGTGAGAACCCTTCACCACCCGCACGTTGCACTTGTACATCATTAATCTTCAAGTCTTCTCCATGCCCCATTGAACCTTTATGTGCGATATTTCCTTCAACCATCACTGAAATTACATCCACTTCGTGATGACTATGCATGTGTGTTTCACCATAAGGCATAAAACGTGCATCGGCTAAGTACACAAAGTCACCCATACCTAACCAACTTCCATCATTGTTGGCAGATTCTCCAAAAGCTCTGGGACTTTTAACCAAACGATGTTCACGCAAACCTGCAAACCCACCTTCGGTAAGACTATCTCGTCGTAGCTTAATTTGTCGTGTTAAAACGGTCATAATATTTCTCCTCAGGGATCTTATCCAATAAGTGTTGCGATTTGTGTTTCTGCGCTTTGCTGGCTTTCATCACCTGTATGGTTAATGGTTGATGCATCAATAATATTTACATTTGTTATACCTACAAAGCCGAGTGCGAACTTAAGATAGCCCGATGCCATATCCATTTCACTACCTATGGGTACACCACCCGAAGCCATAATGATGGTAGCTGATTTATTTTTAAGTAAGCCTACAGGGCCATTTTCTGTATAACGAAAGGTAAGCCCTGCTCTAGCGATTAGATCAATCCATGCTTTTAATGTTGCAGGAATACTGAAATTGTAGATGGGTGATGAAATCACAATATGATCTGCACGTTCTAACTCAGCCACTAATTCATTTGAAAAATCCAACACATTTTTTTGATCTTCCGTGCGCTCATCTGCTGCTGTGAAGTTTGAATTTATCCATGCTTCATTAACAAAGGGTAAGCCTACTGCAACATCTCTACTGATACTATCTTGTGTAGGACTTACTCCCTTTAAGTAATTAACGACTAGATCAGATACTTGCCGAGTGATTGAACCTTCATAGCGCCCGCTAGAATTGATTTGTAATATTGTTTGGATAACCATTTTACTTTTCTCTCATTGCTTGTTTGATGTGATGGAACTAGTATAGGCAATCAAACTAAAGGAATAAATAACCTGTTAATAAACACATTGTTTCCTATTTGGAAATAATAAAAATCGGCGAATAAAAGAATGGATACGTTAAACGCTATGAAACTCTACTGCCATATCGTCGATGCAGGGCAACTCAGCATCGCGGCAGACCAGCTAAATTTATCAAAAGGCGCTGTCAGCAAACAGTTGGCAAAGT
>JAZGFW010000025.1:0-6282 GCA_036479895.1 Cocleimonas sp.
TGGGCAGTTCATATTGAGGCTAATACAGATGATTCACCCCGTCTGACAGTGGATAAGCACAGTAAAATGCTTTATTTTTCAGGGGTTCTGGAGCAAGTAGCGTTATTTGATCGCTTACTCGCGCAATGGCTCAAGAAAAAAGCTAAAGATATTTTTATAAGCATGATGGAAGAACTCGCTGAAGTGCATGGTTTTCACTACAATCGTTTAAGCATTCGCTCACAAAAAACGCGCTGGGGAAGTTGCTCCAGTAGTAAAAATATCAATCTAAATTGTAAGTTGTTATTTATGTCTGAAAAAGTTGTGAAATACGTAATGATTCATGAGCTTAGTCATACTATTCAAATGAACCACTCCAAAAAATTCTGGAATGTTGTGGAAGATTGTGATCCTGACTTTCAGGCGCATAGAAAAGAGTTAAAGCAATATCGAGAGCTTTAATGCTACCGTTAATCTGATTAATAAAAATACAGCAGATAAAATGGGTTATTATAATAAGTAGTAATTTATCTGCGCCACAGGAAGTAGGAATATTAGCGTAAAAGCTAATTTGAAATAGACTGTTTGTCAGTTAAATATAATAAAAATAATATTGAGAATCATGTGAAAGAAACTTATCTACAAAGTGATAACAAGTGCGATATAGGCGACTCTATAAAAGAGCAGTGCGTTTATATCAATAAACATCAATCAGGTTTTAGTCTAATTGAAGTGATGGTTGCGGCTTTTGTTTTATCCATTGGTATTCTAGGTATTATTGGTTTACAAATGATGAGTATGAAAGGAACGCATCAATCTTATATGAGACATCAAGCAACGGGTGTCGTACATGCACTGGCAGAGAAAATGCGTGCCAATATTACTGGCACACAAGCGGGTAACTATGTTGTTGATAGTGATAACTATAACTGCGCGACAGTGGCCTTTACTGACTGTGCGACAACGACAGCGAATTGTACTTCTGCGCAGTTAGCGGGTTTTGATGTACACAAGTTAATTTGTGGTTATGGAAGCCCTAGAATGGGAGGCGTTAAAGCCACATCAGGGAAGGATGAGAGCATTTTAAGCAGTGGTCGGTTGCTTGTAAGTTGTCAAACTATTGCAAGTGTAGTTAGTTGTGCAACAGGTACGGTAAATATTCGTATTAGCTGGTTAGAAAGAGCACTGGATAAAAATGAAAATAAAGATATGGATGGTGATGATGAAATAGACCGTGACTTTATTGATATTAATACAAGGATTGCACAATGAATACTCATCTAAAAGTCCTTGCTAGTCATAGTAATAAGCGCAGTGGGCAGAGGGGTTTATCGTTAATAGAATTAATGATTGCAATGACCATTGGCTTATTTTTATTATCGGGTATTGCAACGACTTATATTACGAGTGTTAAGGCTAATAGCAATCAAGATCAATCATCCATGTTAGAAGATAATGCTCGCTTAGCGCTAGAAGTCTTAACCAAATCACTAGAGCATACGGGTTATGTTTCTGAGAAAGGAATTCCACTAAGTAAACGGTTTCTTAAAAAAAGAAGTGAGATTGTCGTAGAAAGCTGTGGTGGCGCAGGCGGTACATCATCAAAGAATGTACTGTCAAAAACAATCTTCCCTTCGAATGCAACGAAAGATAAAAGCGGTGGTGACAGGGTTACATCTACTTATTATGGTGATGACCGTTTGTTTACCGATTGCTCTGGTGGCATTTTACCTGCGGGGTGCCGTCTAGGGATGGACACCACAGAGGCTGCAAAAATATATAATTCATTTTATCTTGATAAAGCCACTAACTCATTAATGTGTGCAGGCTCTAGAGATGCAAGCGCGCAAGTGGTTGCAGAAGGTATCGAAAATATTCAGTACCTATACGGTGTTGATATTGGTGATGACTTAATTGTAGATCGTTATATAAAAGCAGATGACTTGTTTGCGACTAGCCCATCCTTGATCGATAAAGTTATTAGTATTCAAGTGGCGATATTAGTGCGTTCATTATTACCCGTTAAAACCATTAAAGAGAAGAAAACATACACACTGCTAGATCAAACGTATACACCTGCTGAAGCCGACCGTTATCAACGTGAAGTGTTTAGTACCACAATACGTTTACGAAATACCTTGTAAGGTCTCTAGTAGTTAGTTGATTGCAACAAAAGTACAAATAAAAATAAGAGAAGTGAAATGAAAAAGAGTCATACGGTAATCAAAAAATACCAAAGTGGGATGACGCTTGTTATTGCCATGATTTTATTGTTAGTTATTACGGGTGTTGGTGTGAGCGCTGTAAAAATGTCTAAATCAGATACCTTGGCATCGGGTAATAGCGTATTAAGCATGTTGGTTTTTCAGGGTGCAGAATCCACATTGGTGAATGTTGCGTCATTTCAAAATTTATATCACCTTAATATAACGGCTAATGCGAGTAGTAAAACACATAATGTTACTAACTTACCTACGGAACAAATCATGGGTGGTGGTACTTTATCATCAAGCGCTAGTATGTCTTATGAGGGTTTATATAAATGCCCCATTATAAGCGGTATGGCAAATTCAACAGACTATCAGTGCCAAGTCTTTCAGATAAATGCCAAAACAGAATCATTTGGTGCGGTAGCAAATCATACAGAAGGTAAGGCTATCGTCTCGCCATAGTTTAGTTATATTGAGTCATTTAATTTAACAGAAATAAAATAGAAAAAATAATAGGTAACAAAATGAATATTCTCCATAAAAATGCTGTAACAGGACTTTTTAGTTTGATGTGTCTTCTGCTCACGAGCATAAGTCATGCCGATGATATTGATATTCTTGAAGTAGAAGGCATTCAAAAAAATGCCAATATGCTTTTTATTATGGATGTATCTGGCTCTATGAGTTCAACAACCAGTGAGATAGTGACAGATGCTGATGGTGGTATACGCGGGTTAAAACGCATAGAAGTTTTAAGAAATGCTTTAAATACCTTTTTAACTGATCCTGATATTGTTGATATTAACATTGGTCTATCTAGTTTTGCTGGTGACAAAGATAAGCTGGATCAAACGGCACATGGTATCTCATACCCCGTATCAGAAATTGATTCTGATGCAAGAGACATCTTAGATCAAAATATTGAATTTGATCATGAAGGTAGCACCTATTCAGTAAAAGCTGACGGTACTTATACGATAGACACTAAAGGTAATTCATACCTGCCAACTATTGATGATGTAACAAGCCGTGGTTATTTACAAAAGATAGCTAAAACTTGGACCCCAAGTGGTGGAACACCGATTGTAGATGCACTTTTTGAAGCAGCGCTTTACTTTCGTGGGCAACCCACAAACTGGGGTAAGCATGACCCTTTAAGTATTCGCTCCGCGCATCCATCAACCTATGTTGGTTTATTAGAAAACACCGTTACATCGACCACCACAGAATACCAGTGTAGGCAAGAAGCCTGTACGGGTACGGAATGTAACAATACAAAAGTGTGTAACTCTCTACCCGCAAAAGAAATTTGTTCAACAGCAACGTGTGGTACGTCTTGTACTGCTTTGCCTGCGACAAGAGAAGTTTGTGACTCGGGTATAAATAGCTGTGGAAACGGTGCTAACTGTGCGCCGACTACAACAAGACACACACGTGATTGCTCAGGTAATAATATGATTTTGTGTTTAAGATCGCACCCAACATGGCATAGCTGTAAAACAGTCACTCAACAACGGTGTTTTGATATCTCAGGTTTTAAGTTTTGTGCCAATGTTATGCATCAACAGTGTGTAGAAGATGTCGATAGCAATGCCTGTGATGCTGATCAATATGAATGTGACGTGATGAGTGACAGCTGTGAACATGAAGTGTGTGGTGATACCTCTGTTAATGTTTACTCATTATCAGGTGAAGGTGTATTTGTTTCACCGATTAAACATGAATGTCAATCGAATGCGATTGTGCTGTTGTCGGATGGTGAGCCAACGGTTAATAATAGTACTGATTTAGTCGTAGATATGATTGGCTCTAGTTACAGTGATAACTGTGACAGTGGAGTGATGGAGGGTAAATGTGGCCCAGAGCTTGCAAAGTTTTTAGCCACAGAAGATAGTAGCGTCAGTATTGATGGGCATCAAAATGTTCAGCTTTATACGGTAGGAATGGCACTAGGAGATAACCAAGAAGCAGAACAATACCTTAAAGATCTAGCAGAAGCAGGTAAAGGTCAATACATTTCAGCAACAACTTCAAGCGCCTTAGTAACCGCCTTTAAAAAGATTCTTGAAAATGTGGGTGACGGTAGCGCACGTTTATTTAGTTCACCTTCGTACTCGATTAATGTATCAACACAATTAGTGCATGGTAATAATGTTTTCTTGCCAGTCTTTAAAAGCGGGGCAAATGCATCATGGACAGGTAACCTTAAGAAATATCAACTAAAAGATGGAGACCTTTATGGTAAAAACGATGCGGGTGATTTAGTAAAAGCGACAGGTAACTCAGGACGACTAAAAGATAATGTACGTGATCTTTGGGCAACGTCAAAGTCTAAAAGCTCGGTAACCAGTGGTGGAGCAGCCAATAAGATAGACCCAGACACACGCAAGGTTTATACCGATAATGGCGCATCATTACTTGATATTCGTACTGCAACCACGACACAATTGGGTGTTGCTAGTAACGATGAAAAAGATAAAGTGCTGGACTATATAGAAGGTAAAAATAGTGATGGTACACCCCGTCATCATATGGGCGATATTATTCATAGTAACCCTGTACAAGTAGCCACCAGTGCAACAGACGGTGTTATTTTTGTTGGCACGAATGAAGGCTTTTTACATGCAATAAAACAAAGCACAGGTGAAGAGCTTTTTGCCTATATGCCGCGCGCATTATTAAAAAATATAAAGCCACAGTTTAAAAATGACATATTAGATAATCACCTTTACGGTGTTGATGGTGCTATCACGCTTTATCATGAAGATACGAATAAGAATGGCATAAAAGAATCAGCAGAAAAGGCCTATCTTTATTTCGGCTTACGTCGAGGTGGCACAAGCTATTACGCTCTAGATATTACTAATGTAAGTCAACCAACTCTTAAATGGCGCTCGCAACATAATACGAACTTTAACGAGTTAGGCTATACATGGTCTAAGCCAAAGCTTGCTAAGTTACGCTACGGTTCTGATAAAAAAATAAAGCCCGTATTGGTATTTGGCGGTGGTTATATTGATGATCATGTAACGACCCAAGCAACAGGTGTTGGTGATGGGTCAAATGTGTATATTGTTAATGCATTAACAGGGCAATTAGTGTGGAAAGCAGAGAGCAGTACTATTACCGCTGCCATACCCGCTGATATTCGTACTATTGATACAAACCGAGATGGTTCTATTGATAGACTTTATTTTGCTGATGTAGGCGGTACTATCTGGCGTGCAGATTTAAACATAGCAACATCAGGTAATGCAGATTACCCGGGTAGCGCGATTAAAGCACGCGTTGTACCTTTTGCTGAATTAGGTGCGGTCTCAACCCCTGCAACTATTAATCGTAAATTCTTTAATGAGCCAGATGTGGCTATATTTAGACGACATGGTGCATTAACCTTATCAGTTTCGATAGGCAGTGGGGATAGAACAGATCCTTTGAATGATGGCAGTGATGATCAGTTTTTTGTGTTATTTGATAGAAGTCCTATGAGTATTCCTGCAACAACACCAGCTTCTATTAAATGGGTTGATTTAGGCGTGCCAGGTAGTGCAAAAGTAGACGGCTGGCGGATGAACTTAACTAACGCTGGGGGCGAGAAAGTATTAGCCAAAGCTTTAACCTTCCAAAACATGGTTATGTTTACAACGTTTGGAGAAGACCTTGGCACAAGCACAGGTACAGCGGTAGATGTTTGTAGCCCACAAACGGTGAGCCAGCCACGTTTATATGTGCTTGACTTACTAACAGGGAATGCCACAATAGACTTAAACGGTGATAATAAGGTTGATGCTACCGATAAATCAATCGAAGGAGAGCCTGGAACAATTATGGGAACCCCGCAGGTAGTATTCACTAAAATGGAAGCCAGCGGTGGCGGTGACTGTGAAGCGGGTGATTGTGTGAGAGCCTTTGAAATCCGTACGGGTACAGGTAAGGCCTTTGCTACAAATAACACCAGAGATGCGAATAAATTTTTGAGTAAAAGTTTACCAAGAGTGTATTGGTTAGATAAAAATAAATAAATAAATAAGGTCTCCAATAAAAAGGAAAATAAAAATGACTAAGAATAAACAAATAAAACAACAAGGTTTTA
>JAZGFW010000026.1:0-10958 GCA_036479895.1 Cocleimonas sp.
TTTATATTTATCAGCAATGTCAGTTTCAAAACCAATGTTACGGTAATAATTAGGTAACATTTATTTGTTAATCACCCCTATAATTCGTAGATATTTGCTATAAGCTTGTTGTTTAATGCTAAATTACCCATTACCCATTACCCCTTTTAAAAAAAATTATGGAGTCAACTGAGTGAATCAGGACAATCATCTAAACACGCCCATTAGTTACCCTGTTGAGCAGCTTTTTAAATCTTCATTAGTACTAACTTCCCTATTGGTGTTATTACCTGCCTTAGCGCTGTATTGGTTTTTAGGTGACTCCACAAGCTTGCCCCGCGCCTTTAAACTATTCTTTGGTAATTGGATTTCGCCGATTATTTTATGGTTTTTTTGTGCCAGCTTTTTACACTTATGGCTTAAAAAAGGCAAACTTAAAAAAGAACAACAACAGAGCCTCTCACTCTCGAATAAGGTTTTTCCTCTACTTTTAGCTGAAACTACAGACACTGATAAAAATCAACTCAATCAACGTATTATTAATCAGTCCCAGTTGAACAATATCGCTAGCAATAATTTATTGATAACACGTTTGTCTTTATTTCTTAATCACGATGATAACGATGTTGATGACGGCTTCGGCATTAAAGAAAAAGAGCAATTAAAAGGTTCGTTTGCCCTGCCTCGCTTTATGGTTTGGGCAATCCCTATCCTTGGGTTTATCGGTACAGTTTGGGGAATCAGTAATGGTATTGCGCACTTCTCTGATGCTATGACTAACACAGGATCAGTAACCGATGTTTCTGCCATGCTAAAAGAAAATCTACCCTTGGTAACTAACTCATTGGCAACTGCTTTTGATACAACCTTACTCGCTTTATTATTAAGTATTCCTTTAATGATGTTGATGTTGACTATTGAAAAATCCGAAGAAGCTTATTTAATAGATTTAGATGAACGCTGGTTTCACGATATAAAACCTGCTTTAGAAAAGGCAGGAATCACATCACACGTTACAGGTTCGGGCGTTCAAATTAGTACAGGAGGTTCAAGCGGTGATGCAGGAACGCAACAAGTCGCTGGTGAAATAAAACAACTCAGCACTCAAGTCAAAGCTTTACAAGAAACAATGGAAGACTTATATGAGACAGTTTTTACTTCAAAACTAAATGACAAGAACTTAGGCAATAATAAATAAAAATGGCACTATCCCGCGCCAAACGCTACGCCCTTTATAACCAGCAAGAAAAACTGGAAATTAGCCTGTTTCCCTTTTTAAGTATTTTCCTCTGCGTAATGGGTGTGCTTTCCTTTATTAATGTACTCAGTAGTTTTAGCGCGCCACAAAAAATCGAACTAACCGCACAACTAGAAACGGGCTATAAAGTTGCCTATCAAATATTTAGTTTACCCGATGGTGTTATTAATGTTCCACCAACCACACACCTTAGAAAGCTACAAAAAGCAGTTACTAGCGAAGACGATAAAGATACTATCAAATCCATTATTCAATATCGTGAAGGTGTTTTGAAACAGCTTGAAAACCACACAGGTTCAGTCATGAATCTCGCTAGGGATCCTGATATTGATGATGTATTAGATACTATGCGAGATATTCGTAGCCTTAATGAAATCGCCCTGAAAGCTAACTATTTATACGAAGAGTTTCTATTGTTTGGCATTTATCCCAATGGCGGTCAAGCGTATCAAAAAATTCGAGACGTGATGACATTGACACAAGATTCAAGAGCAATAAGCATAGGGCTGGAACCTTTGGATGCTAACTGGACTCTTAATTTAAAGAAAACCACAAATAAGCAATGAAAAACCTAATCAGCCTAGACTCCCTCACCGATATTGTATCCAACTCCGTTGGCATACTGATTATCTTTGCAGTGATAAACTTGATTCACGATGACAGCAAAACCTATCAACTAGAAATTCCTATTGAACATGCAACTGATTTAAGCCCTGTCTTTTTTATTAGTAAAGATGACCGACTTGTGCACTTGGACACTGATAAACTCTTCGCCAATGCCACCTTGCAAGCAACCAGTGGGGCGGCCGCAAATAAACGACTGTTTCCTTTAGATTATTCAGGACTACTCGGAAAAATTGACCGCGATAACGGCATCTCCTTTTATGCACGTGACACCACCGAGTGGGCAGCCTTTCAAGACCTTGATAAGCGCCAATCAAACTTACGTAAAACACTCGACAACATTGACCCTAAAAAACAGTATGCCTACTTTTTTGTCTATGACAGTAGTGAGGATGGAAGTGGTATAGGCAGTGGCTTTGAAGCATTTCGAAAAGCACGCGAATACTTAAAAAGTCATGCCATTAAAACAGGCTGGCAACCGGTGAATAGCGAAGCACCCACGAATATTTGTGATAAAAGTTTTAGCCCACGCTGCGTTTATCTGCCATCCTATTTGGGTGGGAAATAAAACAATGTCAAAAACACCTTTCAATCAGTTAAAAATAAACTGGAGCTTAGCGGAAGATACCTCTCTAGATGACTTACTCGCTCAGGCACAAAACAAGCTTCTATCAGATCCCAGCAATCCAGAGTTAGTTTATAATATTGCTGAAATTCATCGCCATTTAGGTAATAAAGATGATGCTGATGCGAACTATAAAGAAGCTATAAAGCTGACCCATGAACGTACTAAAGTCCGTGGTGAGAAACTTGAAAAGCGCCTAGAAAAAAAACGTGGTTCTACCCGTGCAAAATTTTTGATACTTACTTTTTTACCCGTTATTGCAGGCTTACTCATTGCAGGCGGGTTATGGAAGGCCTTAGCAGACCCAGATCCCATACCTGCTGAAGCAAACCCAGAAAATTTTGCCTTTACACAGTGGCTTGCGAAGCAACAGATGGTAAAAATAATCACCACCTTACAAAAACAAAATCCAGAGTTATCGTTTGATTTTAGTCGCCAAGCCAGTAGCAAACAATCGCCTATGGAATTCATGCAATCATTAATGCAAGAAGATGCTATTCAACGCATGAAGCGCGAACAACAAAATGCTAGCACTAAAAAAAATGATAAAGGTAAAGATGGTCGCCCTGAGTTTCAATGCAGTAAAGAGCCAGCTATCTCCTGCCCTGCCAGTGATATACCCAGCGCAGCTGGAGAACTCCGCCAAGAAGTTGTACTCTTAATGGAGGCCTATCGCTCCGTATTAGAGAACGAACAAGACTGTGAAAAAATTGAAAAATCCATCGAAAGTATTGGCGAACAACTGCAATGGAGGAAGTCAGAAGCACGGATTAAAGCCGACCTCGAAGACTTTGCCATGGAGTGTTTTTATCGCCAAAAAAATGTAGAAAAAACCATTGAACATGCCCGCAAGTTACAATGTACAGGCGACGCAGGCTATATCAACAGTGTCTACTGGTATATGACCGCCATCACGCACCACGCACAAGATACTGCTAGAGCAGAAGCTTCGTATCAATGCTTTCAAGAAGCAACTGACTACATTGAGAAAAACACAGACTTTAGCCCAGCCTATATCGCATCACGTCATCGTGAGTCTGGCGCACTCGCATGGCTGTATTTTAATGACTTAGACAGCGCCACCAATGAATTGCAAAAAGCGCGTTCACTGTTAAAAAGTATTTCAAAGAAAACACCGAGCATTTTAGAAGTATCGGGTGAAATTGACCTCGACTTATTAGAAACCTATGTGACCGCTAATATCGACCAAGACAGTTTTGATGAATTGCTACACGATATTAATTCTAGTGGGCGACTAACCGATGGCTATAAACAGATTAAAGATACCTTGGTCACCATTTATTATTTGCAAAATAATAAAAACGACAAAGCAAAAATCACCCTTAAAAATATTACCAGTCGCTTTAAACTCATGCCAGAATTCATCTGTGGCTGGGACTGGGGTGGATTTAAACGCGGTTTGAATGATTCAATTAGTGATGACAGCATACGCGAACAAGCTATTAACATGGTCGATCTTGCTGACTGCTATATAGATTCTTCAATTAGCCAACGTATTACACAAAGTAATGCTGTGGCTAAGTGGCTGCAGGGAAAATAGCGATGTTAAATAAAACACTTTTATCGCTCCTTACAGAAGCAGATGGTTTACACGTCAGTGCAATGACGGTTGACGCCTTTGAGAACCCCGCAACCTATAAAGGATCAATTTATCCCTTACGTTATTTATTGGCACTGCGTTATCTTAAACACAAGCAAAACTTATTAGAGAATTTTCGTAACCAGAAAATTTATCCAATCTCTGACATTGATTTTAAAACAGCCCTAATCAAACAGTTAGCAGGAAAAAAGTTATTCATTAGCAACGACACACCTGTAAAAGCATCCATTCTCACACTAGGTTTTAAATCCTTACTGGTTTACCCTGTATTAATTGCCAGTCTCCTTTTTACCGCTTATACGCTCAACCACTGGTATCAAGAACGTAAAATAGAAAATGTACTCGCTAATTATTTACCCTATTATTCTGACCTATTACACCGTAAGTTAATGCTCAAACACAATGATGGTACTGAAAAACAATTAACAGCTATTGCTGCTTCATTAGAAAAAACGCAACAGAAAATACTCGCTGATTTACCTGAAAAGAAAGGCTTTCGCACAATAATTAAAAAACAGCTCACTAAGCTAAAAGACACCAGCACCAGCAGTGAAGATATTATGCTGGGTTTTAAAGATGTGAATACTTTATTTGATAACAAAGGTTTGCCTTATTATCTCACACCCAAATCCTTCTCCATGCCTTGCTCTTCTTTAATTGACGCACCTGTTGAGCAAATATTAATGCTTAAAAAGATGGAAGAGTTGATGAGCAACGGTAAACCAGAGTTGTGCCGGACAACGATGATGACGGTGTATAAAGTCGGGAACCGTAATGCTTTATTTTATGAGCACACGAGTAAAAATAATGAAGAAATGACAACTGAACTACCTTTATTTCATGTTACACGCGTAGACAAAGTTCCTGCGGTAGATAGTGCTTTAGGCTTAACCTTTAAAGATCGGGGCATTGGCTCTATTTTATTAATGGATAGGATAAAAAGCTTTTCAGATGAGTCCGTATTACCCGCCCTCACCTTTCAAGGGAGAAACTACATCATCCCTTACTGGATGCAAGGCTACTATGAGATTGAAGAAGCCATTAGCAAAGGTTACAAAAAAGACTTAGATGCCATTTACGCAAAAAAGAAAGACCGCTTGACCGTAAAAATAGCCATTAAAAAACTCATCAAAAATAAAAAACGCTTACAAAATGCCAAAATGAAACAAACGCTAGAACAGAACAGCGCGGTTAATGAAAAAAACATCTTCGGTAACGGCTTAGACGCAATCAGCGTATTGCTTAATAAAGTCAATCAAGACAAAAGAAAAAACACGAAACCAATTAGTCCAAAAAACAAAATAAGCACTAAAGAAAGCAAGCTTTTAGACAAGCTGAATACCGTATTACTACCCAGTATCGAAATGCATGAAGCCTATCACCAAATAAATAAAAAAGACTGGAAAGCTCCTACTTGGCTGAAAAAAACCTTTAAGGATGAGCTAACTGAAAATGGTACTGAACATACCTTAGAAGAGTTGGGCGCTTATCTTTCACAACTTAGTAATACAAAACAAGCGCATAATATTTGGTTGAGTAAACTGCTTATTTTTTCCCTTAACCCCATGACTAAAGGTCAAGCAGAATACTATGCCTCCAGTATAATTTTTAATAGCATGGAAGCTATCCACCATCGCCAACCTTTTGAGCCGTCCTTTACTGCCAGTATTGATAAAAAAACTAAAATCTATAAGACACTAACAGCATTAAATACAGCGCAAATTCGTGAACTTGCAAGACGCACTTATGAAGCACTATTTGAACGAGAAGTTCCAAACTTACGCTATTAACGCTATGAAAAAAACATCGAAAGTTCATGTGTCTTTGCTTGTAGGGGCGACTCTTATGCAACCATTGTCTGCAAATGAATGTGAAGAGTGGAAGCCTGAATATTTTAATGTAAGTAATTTATTAGTCGGAAAAATCGATATAAACAGTAACAATATATTCGACATATCATCAAAAAACGAATCCACTGGCTTACATAAAATGGCTAATAAAATTCATATTAAAACAAAGCCTAAAACTATTAAGCAGCAACTTTTATTTAAAACAGGTGATTCCTTTTCTCCTCAAAAACTAGCAGAAACAGAACGTTATTTACGTACTCAAAAGTATATAAAAGATGCTCAAGTTTCCCCTAGTCAACTTTGTGGTCAACAGGTTACAGTCACCATCATAACGCGAGATAATTGGACATTAACTCCCGGACTTAATTTTGGCCGAAGCGGCGGTAATAATAAATTAGGTATTCAACTACAAGAGCAAAATATCTTCGGTCGAGGCAAAGATATTATTCTACGCTATACAAAAGAATCAGAAAGACACAAAACTAAGCTCTCTTACCGAGACCATCATTTACTGGGTAGCCGTCATAAACTCATCTTAGACTTACTTAATAATTCAGACGGTAAAGGCTATAAATTTAACTTGAGCCTACCGTTCTACCAAACAGACAGTAAAAAATCTTGGGGCGTTGAATCATCAAAGCTAAAACAAGTCATACCCGTTTATGACAAAGGAGAAGTGACCAGTGAAATCACCAAAAGCGAACAATTTAATTCTTTATTTTATGGCTGGTCATTAGGTAATAACAGCAAAGTAACTAGACGTTTTAAAGTGGGGTGGAGCGTAAAAAAGTCACATTATTTTAAACCACTAGCCTCTTATCAATCCATAAAAATAACGGAGTCATACCCTTGGTTAGAATTCACAAATTTTAAAACTCGCTATATAAAAAAGCATAATTTCAATACCATGGGGAAAATAGAAGATATACCGCTGACGCATCGCTACTCTCTCGGTGCAGGATTTCTATTAAAGGAATTTGGCTCAAGTAATAATTATTTAAAACTGACATCAAACTTTTCAAAAGGTGTTCAACTCAGCCAATCACTGTTAGGTTCTGTCGTACTAGAAACAGACAACTATCTAGGAAAGGGAGTTAGAAAAGGGGGAAGCCACAGCTTAAAAGCTGAGTTAAACCACTTTAATAATTCTGGAAATGATATTCGACTTTCAAGCACTTTTCGAATAACTGATAATTTAAAACCCAGTGAATATATTTACCTTGGCGGTGACTCAGGCTTACGCGGTTACCCAAAGGCTTATCAAGCAGGCAATAAGTCATTAATTTTTCAAGCTGAAAAGCGTCTCCACTTTGACTGGTATCCGCTGCAATTAGCAAAATTTGGGGCTGTGGCTTTCTCCGACTTTGGAAGCTCATGGGGGGATACTACTGACCCTAAGCTATTAGCCGATATTGGCATCGGCTTGCGTATGATTCCTACTCGTGCCAGTTCAGCTAAAACATTACGTTTAAACTTATCTATGCCGTTAACTGAACGAGACAATATTGATAAGTTTCAACTATCCATAAGTACTTCTGACAGTTTTTGAGTCGGCTTATAGCAAGACTCACAATAAAAAGAAGGAAGATTTTAGGCAAAGTAGTTAGTTATACTTTACGCCTCAGTCAAAAAACTTAATCTCATTTTACTTTCACCACGGGGTTACTCTGAGGTCTCATACTATTTTAAATTCCCCAACTTATAATAGTATGGTATCTTTACAATCCCCCAAAACCCCTATGTACCGTCCATCATGAATACTTTACGTATAATATTATTACTAACGACATTCTTTCTAACGCTGAACGCTTATGCTGAAGATGAATATCCCGTTGCTATTACAAAAGATCAGCCCTTTATCACCGTATTACATCAAGGCAGTGAAGTTAAAATAAAGCGAATCCAGGATACAAAAAATCGACTTGTAGATGATTTCTCCAAAACCTCACGTCCTTGCCCCCCTTTTTGCATCCATCCTATGGAAGCTGCACCGGATGTTAAAACTATTGGTGAATTAGAGTTACTTCACTTTGTTAATGATAGCGTCAAGTCTAGCAAAGGTCTTTTAATTGATGCGCGTATGCCGAAGTTTTTTAATAGTGAAACCATTCCTGGCTCTATTAATATCCCTTTCATACTCTTCACAGGCGACAATGCAGAAAAGGTAATTAAATTATTGGGCGTAAAAGAAGGAAAGAATGGCTTAGATTACTCTAATGCAAAAGAGCTCTGTTTATATTGCAATGGTCCTTGGTGTGATCAATCTCCTCGCGCTATCCAAGCCCTTGTAAAAGCAGGTTACCCTGCTGATAAATTAAAATATTATCGAGGCGGAATGCAATTATGGAAGATTTTCAGTTTAACCACCGTGTTACCTAAATCTAATATAAAGGAGTCCTCAGAGAGTAAAGAAAATGATTGAGAGTAAATACACAATCGAATATGTAAACCCTGAACCTGAGAAAAAAAATAAACCTAAGCCACGTAAATCTATTATTGGTTTTATATTTAGCGGATTTTTTTTAGCGGGTTTAGTACTCTTGTTATTAACTAATATACCCAAAAACACTGCTAATAACCCTATCACTAAGGCCTCAACTGAAACTACTTCCACCCAAAAACAATTTGTAGCAACAAATAGTAGTACTATAACAACAAATCAAGTAGCGCCTACACAGGAAAAACAACCCCCCGTAGACGTAGTAGAGGATGCTACAAATACAGAGAATAAAGATACAATAACGTCTCTCGCTGTAGATAAAAAGTTAATTGTAAATCCGCCCAATACCACCAATAAAAAAACAACGACCAGTGATAAACCAACTGAAATAAACACTGAGGTTAGCGAGCTACCCGCGGCCACTACTGATATTGAAAAAAGCTTAACAAACCTAAAAACACAGCTACTAGAAACACAGCAAAAAAACAAAGAACTTGCTACAGAGCTAGATGCACAGATAATGGAGAATATGGAATTATCTACCCTGCTTGAAGATTCGCTCTATAAAATAAACAAAGAAGACAAAAGTTATATAAATGAATTACAAAAGCTAGAAAAAAATACCGTAGCTTCTCCTTCAAAAGCGCCACCAATAAAAGGTCCAGAAATTGAAGAGGAAAAAGTCTCAGCTACTGCTATAGAGGATGAAAATAGCTCAAAAGAAGCGTCTAAAAAATCGATTGAACCTATTGACGACTCTTCCAAAGCACCTAACAATAAAAATTCAAATCAAGTTGATTTAAGTACTTTTTCTCAAGTAAATGCAATCATTGCTGCAATGCAAAATAAAACAAACTCTTCTGTGAATAACCTTAAAAGTGAAGCTCCAAAAGTGGAACTGCAAGATGAGATAAATCAAATAATTAATAATAAGAATACAGGTGATATAAATAATTTCCAAAAATCACTCGATAAAATTTAAATGGCCAGAAATAAAGTTTAGACTCTTTTCATCGTATATACCTCAATAATTTAACTCATAAAAAAGAAAAGTAAGACTTTAAGTTTTAACAACGGTAATATGACTACTTTGTATAAATATTATTCAATTTTCAATTAGGGGAAAACATGCTTTTTTTTAAGAGAAATCATGGATTTAGTCGTAGAAAAAATGTTTTCAGTAGACTCGTTAATCATTACTCTGGTTGGCTTCCCCTCATTGCCGTTTTTTCCTTAGGTATTTTTGGGACTAGTATTTACTATAAAAATAAACCAACGCCACTAAGCAGTGAGCAAATTACACATACATCAAACGAAATTGATAAGCTTTCTAAGCAACTTTATCTAGAAAAAGACATCACAGATAGTTTAAGTGATAAGAATATAGAACTAGAGCAAAAGCTTAATGAGGCACTTGCTAAAGCTTCTGATGAAAGTACTGAAACCGAGTTGGAAAATCTAAACGAAGAACTCTTAAAAAGAAAACAAGCAGAGTTAAAGCTTAGCAACGAAAACAAGAAACTGATAAAGCAGCTAGAAAATAAACTAACTCAATCGAATACCCTAGAAAAGAAGGTAATTTCTGATCTCAAAAAAATCAATCTTGAAACGGTTCAAACTTTAACTCAACAATTATCAGAAAAAAAACATTTAATTGAAAACCTCAACAACAAAAATACTGGATTAAAAGCCCAACTTGAAGATGTTCTTGCCAAAGTTGAAGCAAAAAAGGCTGATAAAATTGAAACATTAGCAAATACCAGTAGTAGGAATATAAGAACAGCTAGCGTTCTTCCCACCTCTAGTCAAACAAAAAACTTCAATAAAGTGAAAATTGATACAAACTCCGACGACTTGACCCAAAATAAAATTAATCAATTAATGAATCGGAATTTAGCAAAGTCTGATCCAGAGATCATAAAAGATGAGGCTCAACAAAAATCAACGAAAGAACGAACCTTGAAGTTAAAAAAAGGGGAAGGACTTTGGGATTTATCCGTAAGAGCTTATGGAAAGGGTCATTATTACAAGAAAATAATTAAAGCAAATACTAAGGTCACAGAGAAAAATTTTAAGTCCTTACGTGCAGGAACCAAACTTCGAATACCTTTTATTAACAAATAGAAACTTACACAAATCAGGCGAGAAATAAATAATAAGTTCTAGTAACTAAGAAAGTTTCACTTAATCAAGTAGAAATATGTAGCAGTAGGATTTCTATCATTTTTTCTGATTACCTGATTTTTGCAAGATCTTAGAGATATACCTTTTATCAGAAATACCAACCGCCTAAATCGGAAAAGAGCCCTTTTAGCAACAATAGAACAGTAATATATACTGAGACCTTTGTACGAGTCGAGTGACGAGTAAAGTGGTCTCATTCTAATTATATTTACTGGATAGCTAATGTCATCTCTGAAAATAAAATCACATGGAATAAGACGTAAGAAAAGCCCTCTGAAACGGCTTTTAAACCGTCATATGACATTACTTGTTACTTTAGTCACTCTATTTGCTTCATGGTTTTTTCTTAACTCAAGTCTGTGGGAAAAAACATTAGA
>JAZGFW010000027.1:0-14279 GCA_036479895.1 Cocleimonas sp.
TTATTGTTATCGTCACTTAAATAGTAACCACCAATATCCAAGGTTTTATTGCTAACGTTTGTTAACTCGATCCAATCAGAAAAGGCATAGAAGTCTGTATCCATATTCGTATGCGTATTTGCAGCTAAAACCTCATTAATACGAATAGCCTCTTGGCTAGCAGTAGGCGGTCTATTTAAAACCATATTCACAAGGTTTTGTATTTTTTCTCTTGTATCAAGCAAGTCTCTTTTGCCAAGTTTGCGTACTTCTTGATTGATTATATTTATATTTGACGCAATCACACCCGTTACATCAGCCTCTTTATAATCAAAAAGTTTAGGTATAACCAACCCGTTTTGTGCATATCGGGCAATTATACTAATCGCTGTTTTAGATTTTGTGGGCAAACTTTGTGTAGGAGTATTATTAACAACAATAGGATCATTTGAAGTAGAGCCGCCACCGCATGCGCTTAAAAGTAGCGGTAGTATCAAACAAAGAATAGAAATTAATCTTTTAAAAAATTTATTATTATTCACAACAAGTCCCAAATATGATGTTATAAGAAATAACTATAATAACCATATTAAGAAATAAGCTTTATACCGAATATCAGGTCAAAATGACCTTTCAGTTTGTTAATGATTAGTTTCTGACCAGCTACTTCAGTGGGTGTTATTTTTATCTGTATATTTATCAACAGAAGCTAAAATACCACGCAGAATATTTAGCTCAGATTTATCTAATTCACTGCGTGTAAATATTTGACGAATCTTTTGCAAAAGCTCCCCAGGGTGATTTTTTATCAGAAACCCCGTGTCTCCCAATGTCTTTTCGAAATGGCTATACAGTTGCTCGAGTGAGTGAGTATCAGGTAAATCCCGACTATCCATTTCGTTTGCTTGTAGCGATTGTATTGAAGAATCTGAAGAGGATAACTTTAAAAAGGTTTTATACACTTCGTAACTTAATGTTTGTACTGCTGCGGCAAGATTAAGTGAACTGTAATCAGGATGTGTCGGAATTGTTACGCGATATTTACAAAGTTGTAAATCATCATTAGATAACCCCATACGTTCAGGACCAAACACCAGGGCTACTTTGTTTTTAGTTGCCCCACTTAGTAATTTTTGAGCGCTTTCTTCTGGGTCAAGATACGGTAAATCATAACCACGCGTGCGTGCTGTGCTTGCAACGACTATCTGACAGTCTTTAAGTGCATCATATAAACTAGATACTTGAGAAGAATTCTGTAAAACATCTTCTGCTGTTCTTGCCATTTTTTTTGCTTCAAGCATACCGCTTGAAGATGAAAAATCAGTTGGGTTTACTAATACCAAATCGGTTAAACCCATCGTTTTCATTGCACGTGCGACTGAACCAATATTACCAGAATGGAAGGTTCTGACTAAAACAATACGAATATTAGTAAGCATTAGTAGATCGTATTTTGGTTACTAAGCACAGTAGGTACAAAGTTATGAGGCATAGTGACTTTTAATATATTGTTCAACAATCTGCTGAAACTCTTGCGCAATATGGTCACCTTTTAAAGTCACCGTCTTTTCACCATCTTCATACACGGGCGCTACTGGCTTTTCACCACTACCGGGTAATGAGATACCAATATTAGCTTGTTTACTCTCACCAGGACCATTAACCACGCAACCCATGACGGCTACCGACATTTCTTCTACACCTGCATATTGATCTTTCCAGACAGGCATTTGTTCGTTTAAATAGCTTTCAATATCTTGCGCTAAATGTTGAAAATAATCACTTGATGTACGACCACAACCAGGACAAGCAACAACCTGAGGTGTGAACGAGCGCAACCCTAATGATTGTAAAATCTGCTGCCCCACCTTAACTTCTTTCGTTCTAGGTGCTCCAGGTTCAGGGGTAAGAGAAATACGAATAGTATCCCCTATTCCCTGCTGTAATAAAATAGCTAGTGCGGCAGTAGATGCAACGATACCTTTGCTACCCATCCCTGCTTCTGTTAACCCTAAGTGTAACGGGTAGTCACATTTTTCTGAAAGTTCTTGATAAGCACGAATTAAATCTTGCACGCCACTGAGCTTACAAGAGATGATAACTTTATTACGGGGCAAACCTAGTTCTTCTGCCTTTCTTGCACTACCTAATGCTGATTTTATCAGTGCATTATGCTGTACTTCTGCCAACTCTTGCGGTAATTCTAGCTTTGAGTTTTCATCCAACATGGTTGCCAGTAACTGCTGATCTAATGACCCCCAATTAACTCCAATGCGTACAGCCTTTTTATACTTAACCGCAAATTCAATCATTTGCGCAAACTGTTCATTGCCTTTTTTTCCCTTACCTACATTGCCCGGATTTATCCGATATTTAGACAAAGCCTCAGCACATTCAGGAACAGCCGTTAATAATTTATGTCCATTAAAGTGAAAATCACCAATCAGCGGGACATGACAATCCATCTTATCCAATCGCTGACGAATCTCTGGCACAGCTTTGGCGGCTTCGATCGTATTAACCGTAATACGGACTAGTTCAGAACCTGCTTTTGCTAGCTCAGCAACTTGTTTTACCGTACGTACCACATCTTCGGTATCCGTATTGGTCATGGATTGAACCACGACGGGGGCACCTCCACCAATAAGAATGTTATCGACTTGAACAGCTAGCGTTTTTTGAGAGGTTGTTTTCATAATTTAGGAAAGTGTTTTATTTTTACTAAGGTTGTCTTATTTAATAAAGAGCGCTTCACAAGGTTTTTGATCGTTATTTTTTCAATAGGGTGAATAAAATCACCGGCAATCTCGGCAAGTGGAAAAAGCACAAAAGGGAACTTCACAATTTCTGCACGTGGTATATCTTTATCAGGTTGTAAGTTTAAATCACCAAACAATAATATATCTACATCTAATGTGCGTGATATAAACTTTTGACTATCACGTTTTCTGGCTTGCTTATCTTCTAAGTTTTTAAGATAGATATTTAAATTATCATAACTTATGTCTGTTTCAAAACCTGCTGATATATTAATAAAAGGGTCACCCTCAAAACCAAAGGCTTCGCTTTCATAAGCATTTGAAAAAGTAACTTCAGGAAAGTCGAGGAGTAACTGATTTACGCAGGCTTGAATATTTTTTTTGCGGTCAATATTACTGCCAATATCAAGATAAACCCTTGTCATTTTTTATGTGCTCGTTAAGGTTCTTGTGCGTTCAATACTTACACCAACTTCGGCTGACCCCGTTACCGCCATTGGCTTACCAAGAGTAACTCTAATCCAAGGGATATTCATTTCTTTTAGTAACATACTAGCAATATGCTCAGCTAAAGCTTCAACTAATTCATACTCACTTTTATCAACCAAGTCTTTGACCAAGTTTGCGGCTGCCTTGTAATTGAGTGTATCTTTTATATCATCTGACTGCGCAGCTTTGGTATTATCCCAACCCATTTCTAAATTAACATTAATTTGTTGCTGTATACGCTGTTCCCATTCATATATACCAATAACAGCCTCTATTTTCAGATCGCGAATATAAACTATATCCATTTTTAAACCATCAGTTTATTCATTAAAAACAGTGTACCTTATCGCATAATATAACGCTTAATATTTTTAAAAACCTTATTTTTACTAGAATTACGTTGCTGCTAATTACTTTCTCTAATGAGCTGTAGCGCAAGCTCTACTTACCGTTAATCATAATTCAGCTTTCCTTAAGTTAATTCATGTTAGTCTGAATAACTTAATACAAGCTTAATAATAATTCTTATAAAGGAGATAATAATAATGAATAAAAATAAACTTCTCATTCAGGCAGCTATTTCAACAACTATTATACTAGGAGTTGCCAATACAGCTCATGCTGTTAAAACAAAAGAAGAAGTCGCAAGAGATTCTGCTGCTTTCATCAAAAATGGACTCGAAAGATGTTCTGGCAGAATAAGAGCGGGATTTAATGATTGCCCAACGAGTCAACATGCTTGCGCTGGCATGTCAGACGAAGATGGTGATTACGAAGAGTATATTTGGTTGCCCGTTGGTACCTGTGCAAAAATTGAAGGAACTCATTTACGCTCAGTCAAAAGCAAATCTGGCAAAAAAATAAAAAAATAATAATAATAATAAG
This sequence comes from Cocleimonas sp., assembly GCA_036479895.1. Classification (GTDB taxonomy): domain Bacteria; phylum Pseudomonadota; class Gammaproteobacteria; order Thiotrichales; family Thiotrichaceae; genus Cocleimonas. The sequence goes on from JAZGFW010000027.1 coordinate 4,113, forward strand.
TCACTTAAGGAAATTAAACATGCATAAAAATAAAATATTCAAAACAATAGCATTTACTACGATAACGATGAGCGTACTTTCAATGTCTGCTACTATTGTTGCAGCAGAAACAAAAATGGAAAAATGCACGGGAATTGTCAAAGCAGGTAAAGCAGATGGCCAATCTACAATTGATGGAAAACAAGTAGACTGGATCTTATTGCAAGAAGGGCAATGCATGAAATTTGTCGGCGGTAAAGTTGTATTTGAAAAGAAGTAAATAAGGAAAATATGAATCTTAAAAAAATTAATACTAGCGCTTTAGTTACAAGTGCTATTTCGCTCATACTAGTAACAGCAAGCGCTCCATCTTATGCAGAAAACTCTAAAAAAGAACAATGTGCTGGCGTTGTCAAAGCAGGACTAAATGATTGTGCAAGTAGTGAACACGCCTGTGCAGGAATGAATACTGATGATGGTTATAAAAGTGACTGGATGTGGGTACCTATTGGCACCTGTAAAAAAATTGCAGGTGCTCATGTAATAGGTATAGCAAACCCCGAAAAGTAATATTTTTGCATCCAGCTTTATTTTTACACCGTATACTGCCAGACAACCTATTAAAGATTTTAATATTTTGTGAATTTTTTAAAATTACTATGGTCAATGTTAATAGGTGTAATATTTTTAACACCTAACTTACAACCTTAATTTACGATAATGGAGTAAACAAATGAGCGACACACAGAATCTAGTAAAAGCAGCATTAACAGGCGCAATGGCTATCGGTCTTATCACCGTATCTTCTGCTGCATTAGCAGGAAAGCCTGGTATGGAAAAATGTACAGGTATTTCAAAAGCAGGTAAAAATGACTGTGGAACGAGCCAACACGCATGTGCTGGTATGGCTAAAACTGACGGTGAAGCTGAAGAGTGGCTATACGTACCAGAAGGAACGTGTGCCAAGATTCCTGGCGGAAAAGTTAAAGTTGGCAAAGCTAAAATGAAGTAAGACTAGCTTTCTAACATTAGTTAAAAAAGTGCCTCCTTTATTGTGAGGCATTTTTGTTTTTAAAACGTTAAAATAAGCACTTAAATCTCTGTAGGTAGTTTTTATGAGCAATCAATACTCCCAAAATACGATTCATGGTTGTGGTATAGGGCTACGCTTAGATCATTTTGATGAGCTTGCTAACAAACCCAACAATATCCCTTGGTTTGAAGTGCTCAGTGATAACTATTTAATTGAAGGCACAGTTCAACGTGACTATCTCTACGAATTCAGAAAAGATAACCCCGTTACTTTTCATGGCGTGGGCTTATCCATTGGTTCTACTGAACCACTTAATCAAGAATATTTAAAACGCCTCAAAAAACTAAAAGATGACGTACAACCTGCGTGGATTTCAGACCACCTTTGCTGGACATCTGCGCATGGCGTTGTCACACATGACCTTATCCCCCTTCCCTATACACAAAGTGTTGTTGAACATATTGTTGATCGCATTTCACAAGTACAAGATTATTTAGGTGAGCAGTTAGTCATTGAGAATGTTTCTAGTTACTTACAATTTAAAAGTACCGAAATGAGCGAATGGGACTTTATTAATGAAGTTACCCATCGTAGTGATTGTAGATTATTACTTGATGTGAATAACATTTACGTGAGTGCACAAAATCATAAGTTTAATGCTGATGATTATCTTTTTTCAATGCCCGCAGAGCGTGTCGCTGAAATCCATTTAGCAGGTTATGAAGACCGCGGAACACATTTATTAGATACTCACAGTAGACCCGTCACCCAACCTGTCTGGGAGTTATTTGAAAAAGCCGTTCAACATGTTGGCGATGTACCAGTTCTTATTGAATGGGATAACGATATTCCATCACTTGATCGTGTTATAGAAGAGTCACTTACTGCACAAAAAATACAACAACAAGTATTATCAAATAACTTGCATGGTGCTCTTAATGGAAATAGCGTTTAATGGATAATAAAAAGGCTATTAAAACAATTCAGGCAGATTTTATTGATGCACTATTTGGTGGTGATATTGCATCTGCTGCTAAGCATGTAACGGCAGACAGCACACTAACAGCTGAGCAACGTGTGGGTATCTATAGCGGCAGTGTTCACGGTATTTTAACGCAAGCCTTAGGACTTACATACCCTGTTTGTAGATCCCTCGTCGGCGATAAATTTTTCGACAATATGTCTAAAATATTTATCAACAAATATCCGCCAACCACCTCTTTCTTTGCTGAATATGGTAATAATTTAGCCTTATTCTTAAGCACTTTTGAGCCCGTTAAAGATATTCCGTACCTTGTTGATATTGCACGATTTGAATGGGCAAGGCAGAAAGTTTATCATCACAAAACTAACCAACAACTAGACTTTAAAAGTCTCGCAGAAGTCACTGAAGAACAACAAATAAATCTTAATTTTAAGCTTTCAAAAACCTTGCATCTAATCCAATCAGACTACCGTATAGATGACATCTGGTTTGCGCACCAAGAAGAAAGTGAGTTAAAACTAGAGGACATAGATATTAACGAAGCCGTAAAACTTTTTATCTGGAAAGATAAAGTCAGTGTTAAAATCTCTTTAATGAGCCAAACAGAAGAAGACAGTGCTTATTGGGATTTTTTAAATGCCATTGAAGTGGGAGCAACACTAGGAGACTTGGCTGAAACTTTTGGTGAGAAGTTAGCCGAATATTTAAATCAAAGTATTCAAAACGGTTGGATAAGATCATTTACAACACATTGAGGTTGCATGGTTTATAAAACTAATGCATTTACTTTGTGAAGAATATTAAAAAGTACTATAAATAAAAGGAGAAGCAGTATGAAAAATTTTTTAGCAGGGTTTTTAATGGGCGATTGTGCACCACTTAATCTATTTTTGAAACCCGTTATGTTACTTGGTTTTAGGCTCTACATTGCCTACGTATTTTTCAAATCAGGCCTAACAAAAGTTGATGACAGCTTTATGGTTACATCGAGCACTATCGACTTATTTAAATACGAATATATGCCTTACGTTTCAGAAGGCTTAGCAACCATATCCGCTTATCTCGCTAGCTACGCTGAATTAATTATTCCTGTACTACTTGTACTTGGCTTTTTAACGCGCCCTGCTTCTTTAGCTCTTTTCGTTTTAAATGCGGTTGCTGCCTATTCACTAGCACAAACAGACTTCGCTTCAGCGGCAGGTCATTGGCAACATGTAACTTGGGGAGTTATCATCGCAGTATTATTTGCCTTTGGTCCAGGTGCAATATCGATTGATAAGTGGATTAGTAATAAGTGGAAAAATCAATAATTAATTAGTTTCAAACACTTCAATAAAAATTCAAAAAGGCATCTATTTGATCGCCTTTTTGAATTTATTGTTCCATACGCTAGTCCAAAACTATGCACTTTCAGTGCAAGGCTTTAGCTGATACACATAATATTAAAATAAAAAAGACTCTTTACCATGAAGGCATGAAGAACATGAAGGTTAAACACTATTTATATTCTAAAAAGTCTTTCGTTTTTTCTTCATGAACTTCATGTCCTTCATGGTTAAATTATTTGTTTTATCTTATCTATTAGAAGTCTGAATTATCATTCAAGGGGCATAATAATAGCCCCCTCTAGGGAGGAGAGGATAATCCCATCTTCAGTCCATAGTGGTTGAATTTAGATAGGTTGGCAGTTTAAACCTAACCTTCTAAAACTGTCCCGGACTTAATGACCATTTGTTCATCAGTATCATTTTTTATCACAACATCGCCAATAATCTTCACCCCAGATTCAAACTTTATATCTCCGCTAATCGTTAACTTTTTACAATCAAGCAGATCAGGTGCACCGTCAAGAAAACGCGCTTGTAAGTCATCTATCTTCTTATAAAACCTATCATCTAAGTTGATTACAATAAAACCTTCTTTACGCTCAGGGTTAGTAGTTACGGTACTATTTTCACCCAACACAAAAGCATTCGACCAAAGCCCTAAAAGTTCATTACTGGTTTTAATTGGTGTGAAACGTGCTTTTGGAATTCTTAAAGCAATTGAATCTTTAAAGTTAGAAATCGCAGCGCCCATAGCCGTTTCCATCTGTATAACTTCAGGGCTATTCGCATCGCGCGGATCAACCGTCTTGTTATTTTGAATCAAAGGTAAATCAACAATACCTTTATTTTCATCCATCAATGCTTTAAGACGATCTAATCGAATCCATAAGTTATTGGTGTTGAAATATTTATATTTTGTAATATCTTGGAAGTCTTCAATATCATCATCATGACACTGCGCTGACTCACGCAGTAATAATCCGCCATCTTCAAATTGTGCTAAATGCCCCCCTTTTTTATCCGCAGGGGTACGATCAGCGACTTCCATCATGAAAGATGCGTCTTGTTCTGCAAAATAGCCTAACACCGATAAATCCATCGTTGCACCTAGGTTATCGGCGTTTGATATAAAGGCGTATTTTATCCCTGCATTGAGTAGCTGATCTAAAGTGCCTGATGTTTGCAGCGCGGTATAAATATCGCCATGCCCGGGGGGACACCACACTTTAGAAGGGTCTTTCGACCAGTGTGCGGGCTCAAGAGAATCAGCAAAAATCTTAGGTACTTTATTTTGCACAAAGGTCAGTGCAATATCATTTTGGCCATCTTTTAATGCAGGATACTTATCCAACACCGCACAAGTATCTGCCTCTGTGCTAAATGAATTCATAAAGACTAAGGGCATCGCACTTTTTAAGTTTTTACGTTGTGAGATGACCTGCTTGATAATAATTTCTAAAAAACTCTGATTATCTTTTGCTGTCAACAGTGTCTTGGCTTTTTGCAAGCCCATACTTGTACCTAGCCCGCCATTCAGTTTAATCATAACTGACTGGCTCAATACTGCCTCACCCTGCTGACTAAAATCAGCTAAAGTTTCAATATCTGCTACATCATCAATAGGTTTGATTGTCTCTTCTCGAATCGTACTTTCGGCACCTACCATCATTTTTTCATACTGAGATAAAAAAACATCAGTACAAAGTTGATGTAACCCTTCTGCGCGCATTAACTGTGAAATTTTATTTTTGATACTTTGATTTAATGCGTTCAAGTGTGACCCACTTTTTATTGATTAATAATTAAGCATATTATTACATAATTCTTTCGCATCCTCAGTACAGCCTATCGTAGAAATGATGCAGATTAGCAAGATCCTACTCCCAGATAGAAAACACGACGAAGTAGAGAAAATACTTGATGGTGCACTGAGTTACTTCTTAAAGACTAGCCACGTAAACACACACAAAATAGGTTATTAAATGAGAAAACGTTATAAGTTAGACTGTCCTACGAAACAATAGCAAAAAACGCCTGTAACTCGGGTATTTTCACCGATTGTACTTTTACGGTAATCAACTGATCTAGCTCTAGCTTATCTTGACGACGTAGTTTAGGTTCTAATGCTATATCGGGTAACACTAGACTTGTTTTGCGCTCATCTTGATGAACAACTATTGCTTCTCCTTGCCAAGCCTTATCTTCGTTTTTCTGCACCTGTTTCAAATACAACAGCTTCCAGTGTTGGTTAGAGTTACGTTCTGCTTTTCTTGCAGCAAATGAACCTTCATCCGCTAAGCCAATGCGTTCAACCAATGCTTCATGATCCAGTAAGGGTTGTTTTGTTAGAAATGCGCGAAGCTGTTGATGCACAATTAAATCAAGATAACGTCTTATTGGGCTGGTCACACGGGTATAGCAAGGTAAGCCAAGACCAAAATGTGCTGCCGCTTCTGTCGTGTGACGTGATGCTTTAAAACATCGGCGATACGAAAAGTACTCGGACATTTTTTTCGGATGTTGGATTTCTTCAGGTTCAGGCTGATAAGCATAAGGAATAGGAATGTTATTTTCCGTTGCAAAGGTAGCAATTGCCTCACCTGCAGCGAGCATCGCTTCAGTTACCAGTTTACGACTACCGCCACGCCCATAAGGGCGTACTGAAATATCACCCTCTTTCACTGAAATATTAACTTCAGGTAAATCCAACATAGCCGCATTATTATCAAGGCGGCGTTGATGGTAGCGGTCTGTCATTACTTTTAACTCAGCAAAGGTGCTCTCTAGCTCTTTATCCGCATCATCGTAGGTAGTGCGGGTGACTTGCAACTGTGAAAAACACACTTCAATATTTTCAAGTTCACCGGCTTGTGTAATATTAAAACCAATCGATAGTGCATGACTTTGATCTTGCAAGCCTAGACCGAGTTGTTCTGTTATCGCTGTCGGCAACATGTGAAGGGTTTGGTCGGGTAAGTAAACATTAGTACCCCTTGAGCGCGCCTCAATATCCAATTCAGAATCAGGGGTAACTAAGGATGATACATCTGCAATATGAACCCACAGATAGTCGCCATCTAGGGAGATAGCATCATCAGGATCTTGATTACCTACATCATCGATCGCCCATGCTTTTAGATGCTTTAAATCAACACGGGTAGTTTCTAAGGGTTCTGGAATGGCAATCTCTGGATTGCTCAGGGTAACTCCCATACGACGTGGCCATGGGTTATATGCTTCTTGCCAATAACCCAGTCTTAATAAAAGGGTATGCGCAGCTTCTTTGTTTTCTTGTATGCCAACAGCTTTTAAAATACGACTATTTTCTCGCTCGCCGCAGGCTAATTGTTCAACTTCTACTAGATGTGTGTAATCTGCTTTCTCAATTTTTCCGCTTTTGATCCGTTCTAAAAGCGAACTCCATGCTTCTTTTTGCTGTGTTTTTGCATCACGCTTTTCTTTTTCTTTCTTGATTAAATCTAATGGGCGAGCCTTAATCAAATCACTCTCTGTATCTCTTTCAAAATACAACTCGTCTGTAACTAACATCCAGCTAGACCAAGCACTTTGTGGTGAAAATTCACCATAAAGAAGCTCAGATAACTCACCTAACGATACCGCTTCGCCTTCTAATAATTCCAGTGTTTCATCCAAGCTATCAGGAGGCTCGGGTAAATCCAAATCAAGCTGTGAAACATCATTCACTGACCCTGTATGTATGAGCTTTATGTCTTTATCTCGCACCCGTTTGGTGGTTTTAAAAAACAAAATATCGATCTTATCGCTAACGGCTTCAACAACTGCAGCTTTGCTTTTATAATAGACTAATGAGCCTTTTTTAATCTCTGACATAGGATAGTTTTGGGATTAATTTAAAAAGGGTCATCTAAACACAGCGACTTAAATTTTGATAGCTGTAGAGAACTAATATTTTTATTTTAATACCTCTTATCTTTCTTATTCCAAAGGTCGATAATAGGGTTTACAAGTCTCGTAAATCCTTACGCAAGACCTTACCCACATTACTCTTAGGCAAGTCATCTAAAAAGGTAATATATTTAGGGCATTTATAGCGCGTCATTTCTTTATGACAATATTCCATTAGCTCTTCTTCTGTCAGGCTTTGGTCTTTTTTTACCACAAACAACTTAACGACTTCGCTGGATTTTTCATGCGCCACGCCTATTGCACCAACTTCTAAAACTTTAGGGTGAGCAGCAACCACATTCTCAACCTCATTTGGATAAACATTAAAGCCAGATACAATAATCAAATCTTTTAAACGATCAACTAATTTTACAAAACCCTCTTCATTGATAATAGCTATATCACCCGTATGCAACCAGCCTTGATCATCCATTACATTGGCTGTTTCTCCAGGACGATTCCAATAGCCTTGCATAACTTGCGGGCCACGCACGCATAGCTCACCGGGCTCATCAAAGACCTGTTGTTCTCCTTTATCATTTTTTACACACACTTCTGTGGATGAGATGGGTAAACCTATATTGCCCGAATATTCTGTACTATTAGTTGGATTAACGGTTGCGCCGGGAGAGGTTTCGGTTAATCCGTAAGCTTCAATAATCGGCATATTGGTTGCGTCAAACCATTCATTCGCCACCGACTCTTGCACCGCCATTCCCCCACCTAGTATCAGTTTTAAATGAGAAAAGTCTACCTTATCAAAACCTGCAGTATTTAATAAACCATTAAATAAGGTATTCACGCCTGCCATAAAGGTGAAATTAGATGTCGAAAGTATTTTGACAAAGCCTTCCATATCTCTTGGGTTCGTTACTAAGATACTTTTTGCACCAATTTTTAATGAGAAGGCATTCGCTGTCAGTGAAAAAATATGATAAAGCGGTAATGCAGTGATAAAAATCTCTTTTGATTCTGCATTCAGCTCATTCGTTGCCCACGCCTCAACTTGTAACAAATTTGCAATCATATTTCTATGGGTCAAAGCCGCACCTTTTGCCACACCTGTTGTTCCGCCCGTGTATTGTAAAAAAGCAATGTCTTCGTGCCCAGTATCAACATCGTTAAAAGGCATATCTTTGCCTTTGGCTAATACATCATTAAACTTTACAGTAGTACTGGGTAAGCTAAATACAGGCACCATTTTTTTAATGCGCTTAACCACAAAGTTCACTAACAGTGATTTAGGGAAGCCCGCTAAGTCACCGATTTGTGTAGTAATAATGGTTTTTACGGCCGTCTTATTGAGTACTTTTCCTAAAGTATTAGCAAAGTTTTCAAGAATAACAATAGCTACTGCACCAGAATCATTGAGTTGATGCTCAAGCTCACGCGCGGTATAAAGTGGATTGGTATTAACTACAATCAGCCCTGCGCGTAATGCTGCGAACAAAGCGACAGGATATTGCAATAAGTTAGGCATCATTATCGCGATGCGGTCACCTTTTTGTAAGCCTGAGTTAACCAAATAGGCCGCAAAGTTGCGTGTCATTTTATCAAGATCATCATAGCTTAGGGTCATACCTAGGTTTTCATAAGCAGGACGATTTCGATATAGGTCAGTGCTCTTGGCAAACATATCACCTAAGGATTTATAATCATCAGGATCAATCGTTTCTGGTACGCCCGGTGCATAATTTTTTAACCATACCTTATCCATTTTCTTCTCCTCTGATTGTGTTTTTTATTAATACTGAGTTATTTAACTTTGCTTATTTCTATTTAAAAGGGCTTGTTTGAATCGCTCTACAATGCCACCTGCTGACTCAACGGCATCAATTCCCGCAACGCTCTTACCCGCTTGCCAAAATTCTTTTTTCGAGCCTTTTTCGTTTTCACCGTTATCATAAGATGACTTTCTAAGCTGAAATGCAGAGCGTATTGTATAAATCATCCGCATCCAGTGCTTACCTTTAGGGTGCTTTAATAACCAGCTAGCAACCATACCGGGCTTTGTACCCTGTTTTTTTATATAGCCTGTATTGATAATTGAGACCGGTACGCCTGTGATTTTTTCACTAAGCACGATATCGTTTGCATCGGCTTTTACGATAGCTTTTTTATAAGAGTCGCTACTAGAACACTCTTTAGTTGCAATAAAGCGCGTTCCCAACTGACACCCTACATACCCTAAGTCCATCGCTTCTACATATTGTTGCTCATTACCAATACCACCTGCACAAATCAAAGGTATATTAAAACCATGTAATTCTTCAAATAACTGCTCTTTACTTTTTGCTCCAGCATGACCACCCGCATTTTTATTCACTGCAATTAAACCCTGCGCACCGCCATCAATACCTTTCTCCGCCCACTTACGCTCTGTAACATCATGGTAAACAACGCCACCTACTTGTGAAACCGTATCCACCACCCATTCAGGCTTACCCAGCGAAGTAATAAAAAAACGTACACCTTCTTCTAGCGCAATATCAACCCATGCCACCATTTTTTCATGATAGCGTTTAGATGATTTTTCAATAAGTACATTCATACCGATAGGTTTATCAGTTAATGATTTAATCATCCGTAGCGCTTGACGGAAGTCATGTTTATGAACAAAGGTCAATGACACAGGTTGGACGATGCCAATACCACCCGCCTCTGATACTGCAGCTACTAATTCTAAGTTTGAACAAGGGTACATCGGCCCACAAATCAAGGGTACTTCAATACCCATAGCTTGCGTAAATGAAGTTTCAATCATTACTCACCTTTTTGATGCTTTCACCACCCTTATCAACTTTGGGCGATAACTTCCAAAGCACTTTCACGCGCGCAACCACATCGCCCTCGACATCACTAATATCAGCATAAGCATAGCTTTCAGTTGCATCGTTCACTGTTTCTGGTGGTGA
>JAZGFW010000028.1:0-14438 GCA_036479895.1 Cocleimonas sp.
ACAATAAATAATACCGTACTACTTAATAACAAGCCCATGAAAATATTAAAAAGACGTTGACGTTTTTCGGTAGATAAAAACTGGCTGATAAGTTGTCCAATTATTGCCCATGTGGCTACACCTATAAAGCAAATACCAAATGAAATAATACAAAAAATAAGTAAATAATATGAAGCAGGCGAGTTAGCAGACACAAATAAACTGACACCAGACATAGAAACAAGCCATGCTTTAGGGTTTAAACTTTGCGTTAAAAAACCGTGAATAAATGAGGGTGGCAACTGGAGAGTCGTTGTATTGTTTAATAGGTTTTGAGACATGTTGTTGGTAGGCTTAGCCATAGCAATTTTATAAGACATATACAGCAAAAAAGCACCACCAATGTATTGCAAGCTATGCGTAATTTGTGGGTATTTTTCTAAAATAGTGTTTAAACCAATTCCTACAAGAAACACCACTAACGTGTATGAAAATGTTGCGCCCATCACAAAAGGCAAAGTGCGTTTAAAACCAAAATTAGCGCCCGCACCTGTAGCAATAATATTGACGGGGCCGGGAGAGATGGCTCCGATTAGTGCAAAGATTATCATTGAAATAAAGATGCTTAACATGGAAAAGTGATCTGTTTAATGTGAGACGATTTAATCGTTGAATTGTTATTTATTAAAAATAGTACTTTTTAGGTTAAGTATTATAATTATTTTAATAAAGTATATTGAACAATATTGCTAACTAATTACTTTGCTTTCATATAGCGATGACTTTACTATGCTAGCCACACTTTGGCAGTGTAATTTTGAGAAACTATTGTATCTGTAATACAAGGAAAAAATGGATAAATACGCAGTAATTGGTAACCCCATAGAGCACAGCAAATCACCACAAATTCACCACATGTTTGCTCAACAAGCTGAAGATGAAATCATGTATGAAGCTTTGCTATCCCCTGTGGATGAATTTGCAGAAACAGTTGAAGCTTTTCGTCAAGGGGGAGGGATGGGTTTAAATGTCACCGTTCCTTTTAAACAACAAGCCTTTGAATTAGCTGATGAGCTAAGTGATTATGCACAACAAGCAGGTGCTGTAAATACACTGGTGTTTCGACAAGATGGAACAATCTACGGCACCAACACTGATGGCGTAGGTATTGTGCGCGACTTAGTTGAAAACCATGCATCCCCTGTCACGGGTAAGCGTATTCTGATTTTAGGAGCAGGTGGCGCAGTAAGAGGCGTTATTCAACCCCTTTTACAACAGCTTCCTGCTCAGATATTTATAGCTAATCGTACTCCAGAGCGCGCAGTTGAACTGGCTAATGATATGCAGGGCTTAACAGAGAATTGTGAGCTAGCAGGCGGTGGCTTTGCTGATATTAACAGCGAATATGATCTCATCATTAACGGAACAGCTGCTAGTTTGCAAGGCATCATGCCGCCAATACCACTCAGTTGTTTAGCGGATGGCGTGCACTGTTATGATATGATGTACAGTGGTAGACCCACAGCTTTCGAGTTTTGGTGTGAAGATAATGGTGCTGCTAAAGTTATGAATGGGCTGGGGATGTTGGTTGAACAAGCCGCAGAGTCTTTCTCAATATGGCGCGGGAAAATGCCCGCAACGAAACCCGTGCTAGAGGCTTTACAACTTAGCTGGTTAGCATAATAAAAAGAAGATATTTAATGGATACAACTCATCTAAGTAAAACCAAGTTCTCAGACCTCCCTCTAGTTCCTGAAATTCTATCTGCTATTGCTGATGCGGGTTTTGAATACTGTACGCCTATTCAGGCTGAAAGCATGAAGATAAGCTTGAACGGTACGGATATTGCTGGGCAAGCACAAACTGGTACAGGCAAAACGGTTGCTTTTTTATTACCTGCTTTTCAGTATCTAATGAAAAATCCAAAACCTAATAAGGATAATCGAAATCAAGCCCAAGTACGTTTTTTAATGCTAGCACCTACGCGTGAGTTAGCGATTCAAATTGCAAAAGATGCCGAGTTACTAGGCAAAAATACAGGACTAAAAGTTGGATTAGCTTACGGTGGTACAGGGTATGAACAACAGCAAAAAGCCATTGAAGCGGGTGTTGATATTCTGATTGGTACACCAGGTCGTATTATAGATTTCTGGAAAAAGAAGGTTTTTAACTTACATGAATGTCAGGGCTTAGTGTTGGATGAAGCCGATAGAATGTTAGATTTAGGTTTTATCCAAGATATTCGCTTTCTATTGAACCGTTTACCAAAGCCAGAAAAACGTCTGAGCATGATGTTTTCAGCAACCCTATCGCATCGCGTAATGGAACTATCGTATGAGCACATGAATCAACCCGAAAAAGTTGAGATAAAAGCCGAAGCGGTTAATACCAAAAAGATTGAACAATCAGTTTACTACCCTGCTAATGATGAAAAGATTCCGTTATTGCTGGGGTTAATCGGCAAGCTAAAACCGAATCGCACCATTGTTTTTGTTAATACCAAACGTAACGCAGAAACCATAGACGACTTTATGCGTGGCAATGACATCAAAGCGGTAATGATTTCAGGTGATGTGCGCCAAAATAAACGTCAAAGCTTGCTAAAAGAATTTGCCAGTGGACAACATCAAGTATTAATTGCAACGGATGTTGCAGCACGTGGTTTGCATATCGATGATGTCACTCATGTATTTAATTATGATTTGCCACAAATAGCCGAAGACTACGTACACAGAATAGGGCGAACAGCCCGTGCAGGTGCATCGGGTGAAGCGCATAGTTTTGCCTGTGAAGATACTGCGTTCTTTTTGCCAGAAATTGAAAAATATATTGGTATGTCAGTTCCGATGGAAAGCGTGACGTCTGAGTTATTATTGGATGATGTAAAGCCACGCAAAAGAATTACACGAGATCGTGTTCCTCACCGCCCTAATAACGCTAATAACAAAGGTGGAAATTTTAAGGGGAAACCTCGTAGTGGTGGGTATAAAGGGAAGAACCCAAGAAATAAAAACGGATAAAGTTTTGCCACGAAAGGCACGGAAAAATACAAGAAGTTTTATTGTTCCAATACGCTAGTCCAAAACTATGCACTTTCAGTGCAAGGCCTTAGCTGATACACACATAATGTTACAATAAAAAAGATTCTTTACCATGAAGGGCATGAAGGGCATGAAGGGCATGAAGGTTAAACACTATTTATATTCTAAAAAGTCTTTCGTTTTTTCTTCATGAACTTCATGGTTAAATTATTTGTTTTATATTATCTATTATATTAGAAATCTGAATTATCATTCAGGGCATAATAATAGCCCCTCTAGGGGGGGGGGAGAGGGTAATCACCACCAAAAGTAACGACTTTGAGTCGTTTGTGAAACAACCTATGGAACTTTCAGTCCATAGTGGTTGAGTTTCGCTTAAACTTAAGCAATTAATTCTTGATTTTTTCGTGCTCTAAATCTAGCTCGATCTTCGATTCTGGTGTAACAACACCCAGTGACATAACCAGTTTTAACGCATCTTCAACATCAAGATCCATTTTCTTCACGTCTTCTTTTGGTACAAATAATATAAACCCAGAAGTAGGGTTAGGGGTTGTTGGTACAAAAACGGTTATTAATTCTTTATCAGTTGATTCGTTAAAAGCCTTTGGACTGTCGCTGGTTTTAAAACATAATGTCCATAAGCCTTTACGGGGATATTCAATAAGTAAAACCTCATTAAAGGTATTATTATCAGAGGATAAAATAGTCTCTGTGACTTGTTTAACCGAGGAGTAAATACTTCTGACGAGGGGAATTCTCTCTAAAAAATTTTCCCAAAACCCTATTAAGCGTCGTCCCGCAAAGTTGGTTAATACGAACCCTGTTAGAAAAACAATCATTGAACTAATGACGATTCCTAATCCGGGTAAATCAAAGCCGAAAACAGCTTCCGGTCTCCATGCTGGTGGTAGTAAGACGATGGTTTTATCCATTAAATCAACCAAAAGCTTAATAACGAGAATGGTAATACCTAGCGGTATCCAAATTAATAAACCCGTTATGATGTACTTGCGAAGTTTTGCGAACATGAGTGTGCCTTTATGTAGGAGACTTACTAGTGGACTTTTTTGCTTCTGCCACTTTTGTTTTTTCGGTTTTTTTATTAGACGATGGTTTATCATCTTTCTGAGTTAGATTCTTCTTTTTGCCTTTTTTAAAATCAGTTTCATACCAACCTGCACCACTTAAACGAAACGCAGCAGCTGAAACCTTCTTTTTCATATCAGGCTTACCACAAGCCTCACAATTTTTTAACGGGTCATCACTAATTCTTTGTAAAACTTCAACCTCGTTTCCGCAAGATTGGCATTGAAAATCGTAAATGGGCATGCTTAATTATTCCGCTAAGTATAGTTTAAGTGAGACTTAGTAATATAAAGTCAATTTATTGAAAAGCAAGGAAAAACAAATAGAAAAGGGTATAAATATTGGCGTGTCTTTTTTGGTGTTAGTTGTTACGATGTTTACAGAACTTAGCAAGATTATCTTAGAGGTCTCATAATGGAAACAGTACTCGTAACAGGATGCTCAAGCGGCATAGGTTACCATGTAGCAAAAGGTTTAAAAGAGCGTGGCTACAATGTCTTTTCTACGGCGCGTAAAGAAGAAGATGTGCAACGTTTAATTGGCGAAGGTTTTAAATGTTTGCAGTTAGACTATGCTGATTCGGTCAGTGTGCAAGACCTTGCCAATGAATTAATGCTTCTTGTCGGGACTAATTTGTACGCAGTCTTTCACAATGGCGCTTATGGTCAACCCGGTGCAGTAGAAGATCTTACTCGTGAAACAATCGAAAAACAATTCTCCTCTAACGTCTTTGGTTGGATGGAGCTAAACAACCGCTTGATTGTTTTAATGCGCCATAATAATCGTGGTCGTATCATTTTTAATAGCTCTGTTTTAGGCCTAGTTGCGATGCCATTTCGTGGGGCTTACAATGCGAGCAAGTTTGCGATTGAAGGCTTTGCTGATACTTTGCGCTTAGAGCTTTGTGATACCGATGTTGAAGTATCTCTAATAGAACCTGGGCCCATAGAAAGCCGTTTTCGCCCTAATGCACTTCAAGCCTTAAAAGATAACGTAAACATGGATGACAGTGTGCATCGTGATCGTTACAAAATGACATTAGAGCGTCTTGAAAAGCAAGGAAATGTTGACCCGTATACCTTAAAGCCAGAAGCTGTTTTACAAAAAGTGATTCATGCATTAGAAAGCAATAAACCTAAAGCGCGCTATTATGTGACGATTCCTACTCACTTTATGGGGATTTTAAAGCGATTATTACCCGCAAAGTGGTTGGACAAGGTTGTTTTAAAGTTTGTGGGTGAAGAACTCAGAAGTGATTAAATTAATTAAGAAAATTAGAGTGTAAATCATGCTTGAATATTTATTTTTTACGCAGCCTATAGCGGATAAGTTTATTACTTATTTAAATAATAAAAAACTAGAATGGACGCAATATGACGACCCTATGCTGGGTAGTATTGTTATTAAAACCCCAGAAGATATTGATGACGACCTTTGGGATGAATTAGATGATTATCACGAATCGCTTGGAGCAGAAGATCAAAAGCTTATAGAGGAAACGATGGTTGATGATGAGACAGAAACTAATGCCGCAGGGATATATATTCAATTAAAAAATGGTAAGCAAACTGTAGCTCAAGTTAATCCCGATGTGATGAATCGTATGCTAGACAATATTAGCATGGAAGAATTTAATGGTTTTGTAGAGGTTATTGTAAGCAGTGTTGAAAGCCCAAATGATGCGCCAATTTGTAAAGAGGTTAAGCAATAATTTTTGTGAAACACAAGTCATTTTCGTCTTTTCATATCGCTCGTAAAGAGGTCTCACTTAGCTAAACAATCAATAAATACCTTACCTGCATTTGAAAGACTACGTCCTGCATGTTGAACAATACCTAAAGTGCGCTCAATATTTAATCCTTTTACAGGTATCTCAATCAACTTATCATCCAACATAGTACGAGGCAGGGCGCTCCAGCCTAAGCCAATAGAAACCATCATATGTATGGTTTCTAGATAATTAGTTTCTAAAATAACATCTAATGCACCGTGTTTTTGGATCACAGGCTTCTCTATGACGGTTCGGGTATAAGTGCCAACGGCTGGCAATATAGCAGAGTGTTTTGCTAGCTCATTCAACGTAATTGTTTTTAGTTTGGCTAGTTCAACCAAAGGGTGACTGGGTGACACGGCTATCGCCAAAGGGTCATTCCACAACTTGGTTGTTTTTAAACGTTTAGAAGGTTTTAAAGGTAGTGTAACAACCCCTAACTCATAGTCGCCTTTCTCTATCATTCGACAGGCATTTTCAGAGTCCATAAAAGCGAGATCAAGACGCACTTGTGGATGATCTTGTGCGTATTTTTTCAATATTTTAGGTAAGCGGTGCAGGCCAATATGATGCGAAGTAACTAACGATAAGTGACCACTGACCTCACCACTAAGATTATCAATGATACGTTGGCTTTCTTTGACTTCTTGCATGATGCGTAACGCGACAGGAAGCAATGCTTTACCTGCTTCATTTAAAATAACTTTGCGACCGATGCGATCAAACAAAGTACTACCCAATTGGTCTTCTAGTAAGGCAATACGTTTACTCACCGCAGGTTGGGTGATATATAGCACCTCAGATGCTTTAGAAAAGGAGTTGTGATCGGCAACGGCGATAAAGGCTTTGTAATTTGATAAATCCATGATTTAAGTTAATAACTAATTGGAATACTAAATATAATAATTCGCAATTATAGTTATAATTAAAAAAAGAGTAAACTCCGTCTATCTAATAGGAAATCTAATAGGAAAATCATGGCTGGCAAAACACTGTACGATAAAATTTGGGATACTCACGTCATCCGTCAGGAAGAAGATGGTACGGCATTATTGTATATCGACCGCCATTTGGTACATGAGGTAACTTCACCTCAAGCCTTTGAAGGTTTGCGGTTGGCGAACCGTGACTTATGGCGCAAAGAATCTATTGTGGCCGTGCCAGATCATAATGTACCAACGACCACTGCCAACCGTGGTAATGGCACGGCTGGGATTACAGATCCGATTGCTAAATTACAAATTGATACCCTTGATAAAAACTGTGCTGAGTTCAAAATCAACGAATTTCATATGGATGATATTCGCCAAGGTATTGTGCATGTAATTGGTCCTGAGCAGGGCGCAACTTTACCGGGTATGACTGTGGTGTGTGGTGATTCGCACACTTCTACGCACGGTGCGTTTGGCGCATTGGCGCATGGTATCGGCACATCTGAAGTTGAGCACGTGATGGCTACACAATGCTTAATCCAAAAGAAAATGAAAAATATGTTGATTAGTATTGATGGCAAAGTCGGTGAAGGCGTGACCGCTAAAGATATTGTGCTTGCCATAATTGGTGAAATTGGCACAGCTGGCGGCACAGGTTTTGCGATTGAATTTGCAGGCGAGGCGATTGAAGATTTGTCGATGGAAGGTCGCATGACGGTCTGTAATATGGCGATTGAAGGTGGCGCGCGCGCAGGTATGATTGCCGTTGACCAGACAACGATTGATTACGTTAAAGGTCGCCCATATTCGCCGACTGGCGATGTCTGGGATAAAGCAGTTATTGCATGGCAAGACTTACACAGTGATGACGATGCGGAATTTGATGAAATAGTACACTTGCACGCAGGCAGTATTGACCCACAAGTAACATGGGGAACATCACCAGAAATGGTTTTGTCAGTGAATGCCAAAGTACCAGACCCTGCGAATGAGAGCGACCCTGTGAAAAGTAAAGCAATCAGTGATGCGCTGGCTTATATGGGGTTAACGGCGGGTGAGGCGATTAATGAAATTAAGATTGATAAAGTCTTTATTGGCTCATGTACCAACTCACGCATTGAAGATATGCGCCAAGCTTCTGTTATTGTTAAAGGTAAAAAAGTGGCAGACAATGTTAAATTAGCAATGGTTGTACCTGGTTCTGGTTTAGTTAAAAAGCAGGCAGAAGAAGAAGGCTTGGATAAAATATTTATAGAAGCAGGCTTTGAATGGCGCGAGCCAGGCTGCTCCATGTGTTTGGCGATGAATGCAGATAAATTAGAGTCAGGTGAGCGTTGTGCATCAACATCCAACCGTAATTTTGAAGGAAGGCAAGGGCAAGGCGGGCGTACGCACCTAGTTGGTCCTGCGATGGCAGCAGCAGCAGGGATAGCAGGTCACTTTATCGATGTTCGTACAATGGGAGGAGAGTCATAATGGAAAAATTTACAGTACATAAAGGTTTGGTAATCCCACTAGATCGTTCGAATGTCGATACCGATGCTATCATCCCAAAGCAATATTTAAAGTCCATTAGTCGTAGCGGATTTGGCCCAACATTGTTTGATGACTGGCGCTATGTGAGGGCAGGCGAGCCGGGTATGGATCATTCGAAACGCGAAATAAAAGAAGACTTTGTTTTGAATCAGCAACGCTACCAAGGTGGCTCAATATTGTTAGCGCGCGAAAACTTTGGTTGTGGCTCATCACGTGAACATGCCGTTTGGGCGTTGGAAGGTTTTGGTATTCGTGTGGTTATTGCACCGAGCTACGCCGATATTTTCTTTAACAATTGTTTTAAAAATGGCTTATTACCTTTGGTGTTATCTGATGATAATGTTGATGCTTTATTTAAGGCGGTCGAAGCTAATGAAGGCTATGAACTGACCGTTGATTTAGAAAACCAAAAAGTCATTAGCTCGGATGGGTCAGAATATAGTTTTGAAGTGGATGAATTCCGAAAATATTGTTTATTGAATGGTTTAGATGATATTGGCTTAACACTAAAATATGCTGATGAGATAAAGGCGTATGAAGAGAAACGCAAGCAACAAGCCCCGTGGTTGTTTGCATAAAGAATTTTTAACCATGAAGCTCATGAAGGGACGGCTAGTTGCTGTATTTTTCTTCATGTCCTTCATGGTCAATCAAAAAAGGTTAAAAGGACATGACACAAAAAGAGACACAAAAAGAGACACAAAAAGAGACACAAAAAGAGACACAAAAAATTCTAGTTTTACCCGGTGACGGCATTGGTAAAGAAATCGTAGCTGAAGCTATTAAGGTAATTGATGTATTAAAAGCTGACTTTGGTTTGGATGTTGAGATTACCAACGGCTTAATCGGTGGAGCGGCTTATGATGCCGAAGAGAATCCATATCCGCCATCAACCCAAGCACAGGCAAAAGAGGCAGACGCTATTTTATTAGGCGCAGTGGGTGGTTATCAATATGATGACTTACCAAGAGACTTGCGTCCTGAGCGCGGTTTATTGGGTATTCGTGCTGATCTTGGCTTATTTTCAAACCTTCGCCCTGCGATTTTAAATGAAGAATTAGCAGATGCATCATCTTTGAAAGCGGAAGTTGTAGCTGGTTTAGACATTATGATTGTGCGCGAACTAACCGGTGGCATCTACTTTGGTGAACCTCGCGGAATTCGTACGCTAGAGAACGGAGAAAAGCAGGGTTACAACACCCTCGTTTATAAAGAGTCAGAAATTGAGCGTATCGCACATTCGGCATTTAAAATCGCCATGCAACGTGACAAACGTTTGTGTTCGGTCGGTAAATCAAACGTGCTAGAAGTTATGGAGCTGTGGGATGAAGTGGTTGAACGTGTTGGTAAAGAATACCCAGAAGTAGAGCTAAGCCACATGTACGTTGACAATGCGGCAATGCAACTAGTTAAAGAACCCAAGCAGTTCGATGTAATGGTAACAGGCAATATGTTCGGCGATATTTTATCTGATGCGGCGGCAATGCTTACCGGTTCTATCGGCATGCTACCTTCGGCTTCACTGGATAAAAATGGCAAAGGCATGTACGAGCCGATTCATGGTTCAGCACCAGATATTGAAGGTAAAAATATCGCCAACCCACTTGCAACAATAACCTCGGTTAGCATGATGCTTCGTTATTCATTGGGTCAAGAAGCGCTAGCAAAGAAAATTGATAATGCCGTTGAAAGTGTATTAAAGCAGGGTTTACGTACCGCTGATATTTATGTCGAAGGCGCAGCGGGGACGACCTTGGTGAGTACCAGTGAAATTGGTGATGCGGTTGTGGTTGCTTTAAAGGCTTAAATAGATGTCCACGAAAAGCTCAAAAAAAACACGAAAAAAGATTTAGGAATTAAGTATGTCAGATAAAAAATATGATATTGCCGTAGTTGGCGCAACAGGCGCAGTAGGCGAAGTTATGCTAGAGATTCTAGCGGAGCGTAACTTCCCTGTTGGAACGGTTTATGCACTGGCGAGTGAACGCTCAGCAGGCAAACGGGTAAAGTTCGGCTCTAAAAGCTTGGTGGTTGAAGATTTAGCCAAGTTCGATTTTTCAAAAGTACAGATTGGTTTGTTCTCACCAGGTGGCTCGGTATCAAAAGAATTTGCACCTATAGCGGCTTCACAAGGTTGTGTTGTCATAGACAATACTTCCGAGTTTCGATATGACGATGATATCCCGCTAGTAGTACCAGAGGTGAACCCGCACGCAATGGCAGAATACGAAACTCGCGGTATTATCGCTAATCCCAACTGTTCGACCATTCAAATGCTTGTCGCTTTAAAGCCTTTACACGATGCGGCTAAAATCACGCGTATTAATGTATGCACTTACCAAGCTGTTTCAGGCTCAGGTAAACCTGCGATTGACGAGTTAGCCGGTCAAACGGCTGCTTTATTAAATGGCAAAGAAATTAAAGTTGAAGTTTATCCTAAGCAAATTGCTTTTAATGTTATCCCGCAAATTGATGTGTTTTTAGAAAACGGCTACACCAAAGAAGAAATGAAAATGGTGTGGGAAACAAAAAAAATCATGGAAGATGATGATATTCAAGTTAATCCAACTGCTGTGCGTGTCCCTGTGTTTTTTGGTCACTCTGAAGCTCTGCATATCGAAACCCGCGACAAGTTAACTGCGGAACAAGCTACCGAGCTATTAAAGAATGCACCGGGTATTAAAGTCATTGATGAAAGAAAAGATGGTGGCTACCCAACGGCTATCAGTGATGGAGCTAATAATGATGCTACTTATGTGGGGCGTATTCGTGAAGATATTTCCCATTCGAATGGTTTAGATCTGTGGGTTGTGTCAGATAATGTCAGAAAAGGTGCGGCTTTAAATAGTATTCAGATTGCAGAAGTACTTATTCGAGACTATTTATAAGTTTGTAAAACTCCTTTGCACGCAATATTGTATGCAAAGGTATTTACATTTCACTAATATTTCGCAAAATAAATTAAATTAACAACCAATTGTCACTTTATTACAATGTTCTGCTTAAAAGTGACAATAATTGTTTCTTATTCAGTTTCGATTCATCCGACTATTGATATTATTCCCCCACTATCCAGATTTAGGAGTCTGGAGCATTAGTGAGATGCAGATCAAACTGATGTTTATAATAAATGTTGACCATAATTAAAAAACAATAAGGTCACAAATAATTGAGTTAAAAACTCATACTGTATCAGGGGAATAATAAGTGAATAAGAAAGTCTTAAGCATCGCCATTTGTGCGGCATTAGCTCTACCAACTATAACCGGCGCATTAAGCCTAGGTGAAATAGAGTCTAACTCACATCTAAACCAACCATTTAGAGGTAAAATAAACTTACTTTCTACGAACGTTGCAGAAGCTAAAAAATTACGTGTGCGCATTGCACCAGCTGCCGTATTTAATCGTGTGGGTATTGATAGACCTGCTTTTTTAAATAGCATTCGGTTTAGAACAACCGTACAAAATGGCAAGCCAGTAATTTTAGTTACTTCTAATCAGCCCATTAATGAGCCTTTCATAAACTTTTTATTAGAGCTTAGCTGGCCTAACGGACAACTATTAAAAGAATATACGGTATTACTTGATCCTCCTGTTTTGATGACACCCAATACAGCCATAGCGAGTAATACAGCAGGCGTACGCTCAGAGCCTAGAGCCCGAGCAACCAATCAAGCTCAACTTGATAACCAAAAACTTTATCGTGATGCACAGCGTGCATTACAACAACCTCGCCGTGTAGTACGCGCTACTCAAGGTCAGCGTCCTGGCGCTCGTAGAGCAACACCTGCAGTGCGTCGTGCAGCGGTTAATACATACCGTGTAAGACGTGGCGATACGTTGAATAAAATTGCTAAGAAACTAGGCTATCGTGGTGTATCAAGCGATCAAATGATGCTTGCACTTTTTGAGAAAAATAGAAAAGCCTTCATCAAAAGTAATATGAATAACTTGAAGTCAGGAGTTGTTCTTCAGCGTCCTTCATTAGCGCATGCTAAAGAAGTAAGCAGAAGTGAAGCGAAAAAATCTAGAATTTCACAAGCACGCGCATGGAAGAATTCACGTAAATCTGCGGTGGCAAAAACTACAGGAGGTTCAAAAGGAGCTGTTAAAACTACTCAAGCTCGTATAGAAGTTGCTGGTAAAAGTGATGCAACTGCAGGCAAGTCAGCGGCACTTGCAGCATCTGGTAAAGCATCTGTTGACGAATTGCGCAAGCAGTTGGTAATTACAGCCGAAGCACTAGAAAGTAGAAAAAACCATAATCAAGAATTAAAATCTCGTGTTTCTGAGATGGAGTCTTTATTACGTAAGAAAAATCGTTTGATCTCTATGAAGAGCCAACAACTGGCTAAGTTACAAGCAACAATCTCGGGTAAACCTGTTAAAACGGAAGGTTCTGATATTGAAGCAGTAGTTAAAGGTCAGGCTGAAGGAAAAGGGACAGGAACGATTGTTAGACCAAAAATAGAAAACACGTCGGTTAAAGCCATAGAAGATCCAGCTGCTAAAACTTCTCTTTCAGAAGCTGAACAAAAAGCACAAGCATCTATCTTAGCTACCGAGAAAAAAATAGCGGCAGAAAAACAAGCTTTAGCTGAAAAAGCACGTCTTGTTAAACAACAAGCAGCAAAGAAAGCTACCGAAGCAAAGGCTAAAGTAGAAGCTGAATCTGGCGGCATGCTAGATAGCGCAATGGGTCTTTTAGATTCGCCGGATGCATTAAAGTATGGTGCAGGTGGTGGAGCAGCGTTAGCACTACTAGGCGGTTTCTGGTTTATGCGTCGTCGTAATGCGTATAAAGAATTTTCAGCAGAAGATTATGCAGAAAGTGATACAGAAGACTTATTTAAAGATGAAACGGGTGTTAATGCCTTAGAAACTGACTTTGTAGCTGAAGATATTACTACGGATACAGATCAAGATGATTCTGATAAGGTAATAGGTCAAGATGCGGATCAAGAACAAAATGAAACAGATAATCAGGAAGATGATTTACTTCAAGAAGCAGATGTATACATAGTATACGGCCTATACGATCAAGCAGAATCTGAGCTTAAAGAAGCGATCAATAAATCACCTAATAACCTAGCATACCGTAAAAAGTTATTAGAAAGTTACAAAGCATCGGGTGATAAAGTTGCTTTTGAAAAAGAGGCTAAAATATTTAAAGAGCTTGATGTTGAAGGTAAAAATGAACACTGGGATGATATTTGTGAATGGGGGAATGCATTAGTTCCTGAGAGTAATTTATTTGAAGGATCGTCATCAGTAGCAGCTACGGCAGCAGGTGTTGCAATGGTTGCCGGTACTGCGGTTTCACAATCTGATAACGAAGTAGATCTTGAAGATTTAATGAACGCAAATGAATCTACTGCTGAAGAAGAGTTTGAGAATATTGATCTTGATGCAATCTTATCTGAAGATTTGTCTCAAGATGATTTTTCTGATGAAAGTTTAGTTGAAGATATAGATGCCTTAGATTTAAGTGCAGAACCTGAATTAGATGACTTAGAAATAGGGGGTTTAAGTGGTAGTGAACTTGATATGGAAGTTAATACTGACTTCGATTCTCTTGACTCTCTACTTGACGAAGCTGTTGATGAGTCTGTTGTTAAAGAAAACGTAGAGACTGATCTTGATATGAATATGTCAAGCTTGGATCAAAATATCTCAGAGGCAAAGGATGAAAATCTACTTTCTGATTTTGATGATAACTTATCTTTCCTAGACTTGGATGAAAATGAGGTTATTGAAGAAACACAGATTGGTACAAAGATTGACCTAGCCAAAGCCTATATCGATATGGGTGATATTGAAGGTGCACGTAGTACATTGGAAGAAGTAATGGAAGATGGTACTGATGAGCAAAAAATTGAAGCAGAAGAGCTATTGCACCACACTGGTTAGGTTACACATTGCTAAGTTAATTAACCAAGACATAAAAAAACCACGCTTTAGCGTGGAGCCTGTAAATTAAATTGTGTAACTACCCATTGTTAACTAACCTCCAACAGGAGAATAACAATGGGTATTACAATGAACGAAAAGAAACTAAAAGCACTCGCAAACGAGCTAGCTAAAGATCTT
>JAZGFW010000029.1:0-13340 GCA_036479895.1 Cocleimonas sp.
TTCGCGAATAAATCTGAATGGTTTTTTGGTAAACTTTGGCTTTTTTGGCTAAGTGTTTATTGCTATGACAACCAACAATAATTCCGTTATCTCTGCCGTTTGCCGATACCATATGTTTTGATGCACGTTCTTGGCGAATTGAACGTGCTCTTTTGAATTTACTACGTTTACTATTTTTCTTACTTTTTTTCTTAGAGTAGCGACGCTTCTTAGAGCTACTATTCTTCGTGCGTTTTATCTTAGATGCGATGGTTTTTTGAGGTGCCTTCTTTCTTAGGCTAGACTTATAAGCACCTGCTTTTTTAATGCGGTAGATTTTAACCAGTTTATTACCACTACCATGTAAACGCTTGCTGGTTAGGACTGTTTGACCATCTTTAGTGATGTACTTGTACATATCGGCATGTACAGGTGCGCTAGTAAATAGCGAGAGACTAAATACAAAGGCTGAATACAAAAATAGTTTTTGAAAAATCTGGGGGTTTATTAGTTTCATATTTTGGGGTCAGAATTATTTTTATTATTATTGGTTTATTTTTCAATCTGGCATTCTAGAAATACAAATGAGGGGTATAGAATATCAGTTGCTGTGAATAATAGTGGTTCATGCCCAATAAGTCATCGATATTAAGATGAGCGGACATGATTAATAAGAATAATTAAAGCGATAAATAACGTTTGTCATGAAAAAACAACCAAACCTCGGTTCAACCTATTATAAATTTATAGTGAATTGTATTATTTGTGCATGTGTTAATTTCCCCCTTTAAATTAACACATACATTGGTTGTAGATATTCATACGGATTTGATATCTGCACATTTTTAAGCCACCTTCGGGTGGCTTTTTTGCTTTCTAGAGCGCCCTAGGCGCTAGAAAGTACTTGGACCTTTCCGAAGGAAAGTGTAGAAGTTGGTTGAAGCAAGGACATAGCCAGTACGAAGTGACTGTAAATCGTCCCCTAACCTTTCCCACCCTAGGCGCTAGAAAGTACTTGAACCTTTCCGAAGGAAAGCGTAGAAGTTGGTTGAAGCAAGGGACATAGCCAGTACGAAATGACTGTAAATCGTCCGCTAACTTTTCCCAGCCTAGGCGCTAGAAAGTACTTGGACCTTTCCGAAGGAAAGTGTAGAAGTTGGTTGAAGCAAGGGACATACTCAGTACGAAGTGACTGTAAATCGTCCGCTAACTTTTCCCAGCCTAGGCGCTAGAAAGTACTTGGACCTTTCCGAAGGAAAGCGTAGAAGTTGGTTGAAGCAAGGGACATACTCAGTACGAAGTGACTGTAAATCGTCTGCTAACCTTTCCCAGCCTAGGCGCTAGAAAGTACTTGGACCTTTCCGAAGGAAAGCGTAGAAGTTGGTTGAAGCAACGGACATACCCAGTACGAAGTGACTGTAAATCGCCCGCTAACCTTTCCCAGCTCATCAAGAGCACAGATACCCAGCAAATTATGAGTGAAGCAGGAACGTTACCACTGTTTGGTTTATAAAAGCCTTCTCTAACGACGAAGGATACGAAGAAAGACAAGTGCAACCTAATTCAAAACTCTCGGCAAAGCCAAAGAAAAAGGCTCAATCACCGCATCAAAATGATGCCCATCATCTGCAACCATTTGAAAAGTCCCTTGCATTGAACCAACAGGTGTTTCCAACATAGTCCCGCTCGTATAAGTAAAGGCATTAGCAGGCATTAAATAGGGTTGTTCACCAATCACGCCTTTACCTTTAACCTCTTGTACACGGTTATTAGCGTCTGTAATTATCCAATGTCTGCTTAATAACTTTGCAGGAATTTCTCCATGGTTTTCTATATTAATGGTGTAGGAGAAAATAAAGCGATTCGCATCAGGGTTTGATTCAGCTTCGATATATTGGGTGCTAACGGTTACTCTGATGTCATATTGCATGAATAATCTCTATTAATTGATTGCTACTACGGTTAGCTGAGTATAATCCATAAACATGGATACATTCAATTTCACTGCTATTGGTACTATTACTTCTTGTTATAAAGAAAAATTTGGCATTCCTCGTCAACCTAACTTAGTGACTTCTGCCCAGGCAGAATTAATATTAAATAAATCGTTTGCAGAAGAAAGTGTACGTGGTTTAGAGTCTTTTTCACATATTTGGATTAGCTTTATTTTTCATGCTACACAAGCACAAGGTTGGAAACCAATGGTGCGCCCGCCACGCCTCGGAGGGAATAAGAAGGTAGGGGTTTTTGCTTCTCGATCTACGTTTCGCCCAAATCCTTTGGGGTTGTCAGTGGTAGCGTTGAAAGGCATTGACTATAGAAAATCAGAGGTGGTTTTAAAGTTAGCAGGTTGTGACCTCATGGATGGCACACCTGTTTTAGATGTTAAACCGTATCTTCCCTATGTTGATGCAATTTCTAATACTGATGCTGGTTTTGCACAAAATAGTCCCGAAATTAAATGTATTGTGGAGTTCAGTGACACAGCAAAAATAGAAACTAGGCAAGCAGGCGAAAGACTTGGGCAGAATATTGAATTGTTGATCCAGCAAATATTACAATTAGATCCTCGTCCATCGTATCAACAGGGGAGCCAGAGTGAGCGCGAATACGCCATGAAATTGTGTGACTTTGATCTTAAGTGGAAATACGTTGATGATAATAAAATCATAGTCTTAGCGCTATTTTTAGCTACTTAAAATTGATGCTGCATTTGGTCTGATATTTTTTATTTATAGCTTTATTTCAGTTACAATAGTTGATAGAAATAATAAGAAAAAGCCGTTCAGGCATTTGATTGGGGAATCATGATTTTTGTAAGAAAAAGTGTATTGCAGGATTTCTTGCGAGCAACGTGCTGTGTAGCATTAATGCTTGGTGCACCGGCTATTGTTGATGCAAAAAAAGCTAATGATAAACTTGTTAAGTCTAAGCCAAGCCTTGCAGAAACACACTATGATACAGAGCAAGAGGTACAAGAGCTTCCTGAATCAGTCTCCAAATTGCTCAAAAAATACAAAATATCAGCGGATAATTTAAGTGTTTATATTCGCGACCTCAATGCAGATAAGCCTTTGCTTGAGCATCAATCGGATAAAATGCGAAGCCCTGCCTCAACGATGAAGCTACTTACGACTTATGCGGGTTTAAAAGGCTTAGGCCCTAATTATGCATGGCGAACCGAAGCTTGGGTTAGAGGAAAGATTGATGATAAAGGTGTACTGGATGGTGACTTGATTCTTAAAGGCTATGGTGATCCCTTCTTGGTATACGAAAACTTTTGGAAGTTTGTGAAAACATTACGTGTTAAAGGTTTAAAAGAAATTAAAGGAGATGTGATTGTTGATAATAGTTATTTCTCTTTGTCGGATCATGATGCGGGGGCGTTTGATGGAAAACCATTTAGAGTTTATAACGCACAAAGCTCGCCTTTGATGTTTAACTTTCAAGCGACGCGCTTTTTATTTAAGGCAAAGCTATCCGAAGAAGAGAAGGAAAGGCTAAAAACGTTAAAAAAAGGCCAGAAGAAAAGTAAGTATAAATCTAAAAAACGTAAGAAAAGAGGGGGAAAGTCTATGGGTACGGTTGAGGTTATCCCATACCCAAATATCATCGGCTTTAAATTTGATAATCAACTTAAACTTATTGGAGGGAAGTGTAGAAGGTCACATCTTAGTCCAAAGTTTTTAAAAAAAGAGGATGGTACGTTAGTTATAAAGGGAAACTATGCAAAGAAATGTGGACAAAAATTTATCTTGCGTTCAATTTCATCCCCAGCAGAACATGCATTTAATGCCTTTAGAGATTTTTGGACAGACTTACACGGCATCATTAAAGGACATTTGAGACTAGGACGCGTAAAAGCAGGAGATCAGCGTTTTCATACATATAGTTCACCCACTCTAGGGGAGCAAATTCGCTTGATTAATAAGTGGAGCAATAATGTCATGACAAGACAGGTGTTATTGACCTTAGGTGCGCGAAAATATGGAACACCTGGAACCTTAGAAAAAGGTACAAAGGCGGTGCTAGATATTCTCCAAGAAAATAATATTGATATTGGCACGGATGAAAATAATAATAGAATTGTTTTAGAAAATGGCTCTGGCTTATCACGTAATGCTTTAATCAGCGCTAAACAAATGGCTAGTTTGTTAGAAACGGCCTACCGTGATGCATATATGCCTGAATTTATGTCATCACTTGCATTGCCTGGCGTGGATGGAACCTTAGTTAATCGTTTTCGTAAATCAGATTTACGCGGGCGTAGCCACTTTAAAACAGGTACACTTAATTTTGTTGCAACAATTTCAGGATATATGTTGAACCGAAAGGGCAAACGTTTAGTCATAGTGATACAACATAACGATAAAAAAACTGGTGGTGGGCGTGCTAAAAAAATACAAAATGCATTATTAAGATGGAGCTTTGAACAGTAATGCATTCTCGTGCTCCTTTCCCTCTATTATTGATACTTTTCTTGTTTGTGATTTCACCGCTGCAGGCAGAGGAGAGTGTGCCAAAGGCAATAATAAATACGACGCAAGATAATGCTTTAAAAGATAAGGATAAAGCACTGACAAAAGATTCAAACATTGCAGAAGCAGAAGGCACAACAACCGTCGTTACAAGCCCTAATTTAACGATTAATAACGCTGATACAGTAAAACCTAAAGCCCCTCAAAAGCAGGTAGATAGTAAACCACAAAAACTAGCCACAATCGATGTAACGGGTGTTGATGAAGAGTTAGCAAAAAACATTGAGCTACATATGCCTGTTACCATTCCAGAATGTAATGCAGAGCGTGGTGATATTAAGCAGTTTTTTAATACCGTAAAAAAACATTTACGCAAAGCATCACGAGCCTTAGGTTACTATGATGCTGAGTTTAAATCAGGCGGTAAAATTGTTGATGGCTGTTGGAAGCTTAAGCTTCGTATTAATCAAGGACTACCTGTAAAAGTTATCTCACAAAAAATCAGTGTTGTGGGTGAGGGTGCAAACTTACCCGGTTATAAAAGAATAATGGAAAAACTACCCTATGAAAATGGGGATGTTTTAAACCATAAACTCTATACCGAATTTAAAACCAGCTTGACGGATGCTGCTCAAGCATTAGGCTTTTTTGATGCTGAATTTGAACAACATAGCATTAGGGTAGACCCTTTGGGGCGTAAGGCAACGATTGATTTAAAGTTTAATACTGGTCTGCGTTACCGTTATGGTGAAGTTACCATCAAGCAGGATGTGTTATCAGAAGGTACGATTGATACTTATTTACTACTAAAAACAGGCAAGCCATTTTATGCTGAAGACTTGCTACAACAACAACAGCTATTACAGCGTAGCAACTATTTTAAAACAATAAAAATCAGTGTCTTGCATGAACAAGCCAGTAATGGGCGAGTACCTGTTTTAATCGAATTAATACGTAAAAAACGTAACGCCTATAAATTTAAACTCGGTTATGGATCTGAGACTGGACCACGTGTTTCAGCAGAAATGAATCGACGGTGGACAGGTGATGAAGGCAAGGCTTTAAAAGTTCTTGGGCGCGTGTCTAAGAATGATCAGCTAATATCGTTGAACTTGCTTAACCCTCAAGAAAAGCCTGAGGATGACTCGCTGGTTTATAATATTGATATAAAACGTGAGGTTAAGCCTGATTCAGTTAGTAGAAGTTTTAAAATTGGAGAAATATTTACGCGTAAAAGAGATAGTGGCTGGGTGCAAAAAGCATCTTTGGGTTTATTGTTGGACTTTACAAAACCTACTGGTGAAGATGAGTTTTTTTCTCGTTATTTACTTTTTGGCGTAGGTCTGGAGAAAACTAGCGCAGATGGTTTATTGTTTCCTCTAAATGGTTGGCGCATGAAATATGAGGCTAATGTTGCGTCAAAAGCAGTATTGAGTGATCAAGATATTATTCAATTAAAAATATCAGGTAAGCGCATTAAAACAATAGGCGAAGGGCGTTTTGTGGGGCGCTTTGATCTAGGAAGTACCCTCGTCAATAATTATAGCGATTTACCGCAGGGCTTACGTTTTTATTCTGGAGGACAAAATAGTGTTCGCGGCTATGTATACTCATCCTTAGGCGATATAGAGCATAAAGATACTAATGGTGACGGTAAACTCAACGAGGTTAATGTCGGCGGTAGAAATTTACTAAATCTAAGTCTTGAATACCAATATCCTGTAGTAGATGAATGGAGTGCGGCTTTATTTGTAGATACCGGTAATGCTTTTGATGACTGGGCAGACTATGAAATGAAAGTAGGTGTCGGTTTCGGCGCACGTTGGAAGTCCCCTATCGGCCCAGTGCGTATTGACCTTGGTTTCCCTACTGATGATTTTAAAAAGCCACGGCTGTATTTAGGCATAGGGTCTGATCTGTGAGAAAACACATTAACGCCTATTTATTCTCACCGCTTGCGTGGTTGATGACGATTATTCTAATTTTATTATTAGTCATTGTGCTGATATTCCTAACACCCGTAGGAATGAAATCAGTTGCTTATCTTGCCGACTCATCCTTGGACGAGTTAACGCTAAAAGGCGTTACAGGTACGTTGTTAACAGGTCTGCATATCGATGAGATTGCTTGGGCTGATGGCGATAGTATTACCCTTAAAAATGTGGATTTAAAGCTAAGGCACTTTGATACACAACGAGAAAGATTAGTTGCAGACAATATCACGGCTGATTATTTAAGTATTAATATAGCAACTCCAAGTAGCGGTGAAGACACAACGGAATTACCTGATTTTGGATTACCTCTTAATATTAATGCACATGTTATCAAGTTGGGTTCATTACGAATTACCGAACCTGTAAAAGGGGATAAAGAAAGCCAAAACTTACTCTTTCAGATTAAAGATATTGAGCTAAGAAAAGTAACAATAAACGATGGTAGATTGCGTTTTAGACAATTACTCGGTGCTCCTATTATTATGGGTGAGCCTTTGAAGATCAATGTTCGAGAAGGTAATTTGAACATGAACCAGCCGCATGATTTAAAAACATCGGGTGAAATTTCTTATGATCATGCCGATATAGGAAGTATGACGGGTAACATTGAACTAGCGGGTACGCTAACTCAATATACTTTTGAAGGGTATCTTAACCATCAACAAAAAATAGTAGGTCAGCAATCTATAAGTCTGCAAGGTGAGGGTGATTATAAACAAGTCACCCTTGAGTCAATTAGTTTGGATAATGAAACAGACACCATCACAGGTGAAGGTCATGTGGCATGGGATCCTGATGTCCGCTGGAATTTTTCGCTGAATGCAGAGAGAATAAGTACAGAAAAATATCTCCCAGATTGGCCAATAGAAGCAAAGGCTCAAATACAATATCAAGGTACTTATATTGATGGGATTTTAGAAAATGACTTAGATATTGAATCCTTAAAAGGAAAGCTGCATGGCATTCCGGCTGAAATTACAGGGCAAATAGTTGAACGTGAAGGCCTCATTAGAACGAGAAATATAGTAGCAAAACTCGGCGATAATACAGTTGAAGCTACGGGTGCAGTAAGCGAGCCTTTCAATCTGCATTGGAAAATTGATGCACCCAAACTAAAACAGATTTCCCCAAGTTTAGTGAGCGCGCTAAATCTTAGCGACAAACCAATAATTGGTGGGAGTATAAAAGGGAGTGGCATCTTAAAAGGTACGCTCAAAGCTCCAGAAATTAAAGCGAAACTAACTGCCAGAAATTTGGTTTATAACGACTTTAAACAGGGTAAAGAAGTACTGAACCTAGAAACAGATATGGAAGTTGATGAAAAGGGAAATATTCAACTTAAAAGGCTATTGGCGAAAAGCGGTAAAAATGAAATAAATGCAAAAGGACAAGCAAATGAGCCATTCTCATTAAATTGGGATATTAAAGCGCATAACTTAAAACAGCTTTCACCCCAGCTTTCAGGAAGTATAGTCGGTACAGGTATTGTAAAAGGCACCTTAAAAGCCCCGCAAGCCAGTCTTAAACTAACCGCTAAAGGTTTGGCTTTTGATAGCTTTAAACAGGGCAAAGCCCCGATAGTATTAGAAGGGGGCGTAAGCCTAAACAAAATTGCGGATAAAGATGTTATTCAGCTTAACAATATGACACTGCTTAGTGGTGCTAACAAGGTGACAGTAACGGGGCAGGTAAGCGAGCCTGTGAATATAAAGTACAGTATTAATGCGCCTAAAATATCACAAATATCTCCCGATCTATCAGGGCGCTTACAAGGTGAGGGCACGGTAAGTGGGGCTTATGATTCTCCTATTATAAAAGCAAAAATTTCAGCATCACAGTTACGTTACAAAGATTTTCATTTTGCAAAGTCAGCCTTAAAAGCAGAAGGAGAAATACAGCTAGTTGATGGCGCACCGATTATAAAATCATTAACCACGCAAGCCGGTCAGAACCGTATTAAAATCTCGGGTCGAGCGAGTAGCCCATTTGATTTGAAGTGGGATGTTGATAGTAAAAATCTTAAACAATTAATGACCGGTTTGTCAGGACACTTGATTGCAAAAGGTAGCTTACAAGGAACGATTGATGAACCCGTCATTAATGCAAAAGGCACAGCAAGAAATATAATCTTTCAGAAGTTTAAACTGGGTTCTGCAAACTTTTCAGCAAAAACGAAAAGCGGTAATTATAAAATTAGTGCAGATTTAAAAAAGCTTGAGTCAGATGGGCAAAAAATCAGTAAGGCTAAGTTTGATCTAAACGGACGTATTGAAAACCATACGGCAACTTTATCTTTTGCTCACGAGTTAGCATCAGTCAACCTAAAAGCAAGCGGTGGCTGGAAAAATCAACAGTGGGCTGGCAGTGTGCAAAAGCTTTCTATCAATGGGAAAGAGTATGGTAAGTGGCATTTACAACAACCAATACGTCTGAGTGTTTCAGAAAAAGGCTTTAGCAGTTCTAAGCTGTGCTTATCAGATAATAAAACGCAATTCTGCTCAGAGGCTAGCTGGTCTGAACTAGCAGGCTTAAAAGCTAAGGGTAATCTAAATAAAACCCCACTTGCGTTATTTAAACCCTTTTTACCCGAAGGTATTGATTTAAATGGGGTGGTCAGCGGAACCTACGATATAAAACAAAACAAGGGCAAGCCAAAGGGGTTTGTAAAGTTAAAGTTCCCTGATAGTAGCTTTAGTATAAAAGGGGAAGATGGCGAAGAACAGACTTTTTCGTATGAAGGCGCAAAGGTGGATGCCACTATTAATGATAAAACCATAAAAGCCAAAGCGGATATGAAAATTGTTAATCGCGGTAATCTAAGCTCTGACTTCACTATAAAACTCTCTCCTAAAAACGGCAAACACACTATTAAAGGCACCGCACAATTTGATGTGCCTAATATTAACTGGGCGCAAGACTTTGTGCCGCATAGCCGTGGTTTACGCGGTAAATTCAATAGTAAAATAAGCATCTCAGGGCTGCTGTCCAAACCTAAAATTGTTGGCGTAGCTAACTTAAAAGATGGCTATTTAAGGATTCCTGAAGCAGGAACAGAAATAAAAAATATCTCAATTAATATTCTGGCAGACAAGCCAGGTTTAGCCAAGATCAACGGCAAAATGACGATGGGCAAAGGTGTTATTGCCGTTGCGGGTAATATGGATATTCGAGATATTACTAACTGGAAAGCACATATACAGTTAAAGGGAAAAAATATTCGCTTTATGGATACCAACGAGGTTCGTGCCATTATGTCGCCAGACTTGGTGATTGATATGACCCCTAAAATTATCGCAATCACGGGAAAAGTGGTTATCCCTGAAGCAACAATTAATTTAAAAGAAATCCCTGAAACCAGTATCGATGAGTCAGACGATGTGATTATCATCGGAGAGAAGAAAGCAGGGGAGCAAGTGTCTGCCATTAAAATCCAACCGAAGGTGTTAATAACACTAGGTGAGAAAGTACGTTTAAATGCCTTTGGTCTTCGTGCTAAATTATCAGGTAATGTAAATGTTACGCATAACCGTAGGGATATATTAAGCACCGGATCATTGCGCGTGACTGATGGTAAATACGAGGCTTATGGACAGCTTTTAGAAATTAACAATGGTCGATTAATTTTTAACGGTTCTCCCAAGATAATCGGTATGGATATTCGTGCCACACGAAAAATTAATGAACAAACAGTAGGTGTACACCTTGGTGGAACGTTATTAAGTCCTAAATCAAAGCTATTTGCAGATCCCTCACTATCGGATAGTGACACCCTTGCATACTTACTAACAGGGCACAGCTTATCAAGCGCTTCGGGTAAGGAAAGCGCTTTGTTAATGTCAGCGGTACGTGGCCTAGGCATTACAGGGAATAATAGTATTATGCAAAAATTAGGTTCATCTTTAGGTTTGGATGATGTTAATTTTGTGGCAGGAGAAGATCTGGAAGATACTAAGTTAGATGTGGGTAAACGATTAGGTTCACGTATTTATGTTCGATACTTAGTAGGTTTATTCGATCAGGCGCAAAAAGTAGTGGTTGAACTAAAAATTAATAAAATGCTGTCACTAGAGGCAGAAACAACCATAGATAACTATGCACTTGATTTTATATATGAAATTGAGAGAGACTAGTTTTTGCTAAATATCTAGACTCTTAACTAACCTACCGATGCGTTTATGAATATACCTCTCTCACATCATAAACCCGAAAACATATCCATCAAACTATAGAATATTGGGAGCGATATGTAGATCGTTATAATAATACTCACTACAAAGGTCCAACCTTGTAAGCACGCCCTGCGAGGCTTAGCCAAGTTTCCAATTTCTTTGTTTTACCAGTAGGGCGGAAAACAAATGCCTCAAACTTGACGTTACCAGAATTTATAGGGCTTGACCGGCTCTCCTTAAAAACCTTTGCTCGAAACATGAGCGCAAATCTGTAAAGAGGTTTTTATTTAGCAATATCACAACAGCCAAAGAAAAAGCTTTTATTGATGGTAGCATTTACTTCAAAAGGAAAAGTTTTGTTTGAGTTATCGTTTCTACAACTGTTTGTTTTTTCTAAGTTAACATCAACCATATTACGCCCTTTGTCACCACCTAGGTTCATACGCATTTTATTTTTGCTTTCCCATTCGTGGTAGTTAATTGGCATATTAAATGATCTGCGGTTAGGCATATCAAGGCGCATATTGTTGTTAGTAATATCCAAGGTGATATTCCAGTTTTGTGGTTTGCTGCCTTGACAGTTATAGGCTCTTTGTTCTCCAGAACCTCTTTCAGAGTAGGCTACTTTTATATCAGTAGCGCTCATTTTTACGGGCTGGTCATAGCGATCGCCACCAAATGATTGGGGCTTATCTTCGGGTCTGATAACAGGCGTGTTAATCACTTTGGCTCGCTTAATAATATTACGTGATGAGCTACTGATTGCTTTTTTACTTGCTGTCGTTGATTGTGTAGTTCCCGTTTCCTTGACTAACATCCCCGTTTTTTTAAGGTATCGTGACTTAACCCAGCCTTGATGCTTATTCCAATTTACTTGACGCCAATTAGTTCTGCCTACTTTTCTCTTTTTGCCTGTTTCGGTGATGTCTTTAGCATTATGAGGGAGAGAAACCTTAATGCGCGATTTTGAGCTAGGATAAGCTCTAAGCTTTAATTTTTGTTTTTTGCTGAGATGGTTTACCTTAAATATTTTTATTTTCGTGTCAGCATAAGCTGTTGATATAACTGTATTTGTAGACAATAGTGCGAGCACAGTTAGTGTCGATAGTATTGTTTTTTTCATGATGCATCCCCTTTCACTTCATGCTTAATAATTAGCCACTGGGTTGATAGTATCGTAAGTTATGATTTTTATCAAATAATTTACTTTAACTAACTGTGTGTAAGTTGTTGCTGTTAAAGAAAAATATATAGCTAGGTATCTTTTGATACTGGTTAGAATTGTGGTGAAACCATGAGGGAGAATAAATTTAAAACTTAATAATTGGAATTAGTCTTGGGTATCAATGATAATGTACGTTCTGCTTAACCAAATAACACTACTAAATAAATTTACTATGTCTGGAAAAATTTTTATACAAACACACGGTTGCCAAATGAACGAGTACGATTCAGCAAAAATGCTGGACGTATTGAAGGATTCAGATGGCATGGAACTCACTGATAATGCTGATGAAGCGGATGTATTGTTGCTAAATACCTGCTCCATTCGTGAGAAGGCTCAGGAGAAGGTTTTTCATCAATTGGGTCGTTGGCGTAAAATTAAAGAAAAGCGTCCTGATGTAATTATTGGTGTTGGTGGATGTGTGGCTAGTCAAGAAGGTGAAGCATTACAACAACGTGCCCCTGTAGTTGATGTGGTTTTTGGGCCACAAACCTTGCATCGTTTACCTGAAATGGTTGCCGAAGCTAAAAACACTAAGAAATTTGTGATTGATACTTCTTTTCCTGAAATTGAAAAATTTGACCGTTTACCTGAACCTGTGGCCGAAGGCGTAAGCGCATTTGTATCGATTATGGAAGGCTGTAGTAAGTACTGTACGTTCTGTGTTGTGCCGTATACCCGAGGTGAAGAAATCTCTCGTCCCTTTGATGATGTTATCGCAGAGGTCGCAAAGCTCGCAGAGCAGGGCGTGCGTGAAGTAAACCTGCTCGGTCAAAATGTAAATTCTTATCGAGGCACAATGCATGATGGCGATACAGCAGACCTAGCCATACTGATTAATTATGTCGCTGCAGTAGAAGGCATTGACCGCATTCGTTATACCACATCACATCCTGTGGAGTTTAGTGATAGTTTAATTCAAGCTTATGCTGAAGTGCCTGAGCTAGTAAACCATTTACACCTACCCATTCAAAGTGGTTCTGATCGTATATTAGCCGCCATGAAACGTGGTCATATGGCAATAGAATTCAAACAAAAGATCCGTAAATTACGTGAGATTCGTCCTAATATTAGTTTATCGTCTGACTTTATCATTGGCTTCCCTGGTGAGACCGATAAAGATTATGAAGACACCATGAATTTGATTGAAGATGTTGGTTTTGATAAGAGCTTTAGTTTTATCTACAGCGCAAGGCCTGGTACGCCAGCAGCTTCATTCGAAGATGATGTACCGATGGCAGTAAAGAAAACTCGCCTGTTTCGTTTGCAACAACGCATCACTGAAATGGAACAAGCAATTAGCCAGAAAATGGTCGGTACAGCAGTGGTGGTTTTAGTTGAGAGAGCTTCAAAGAAAGACCCAAAGCAAATGGCAGGCCGCACTGAAAATAATCGAATAGTGAATTTTGATGGGGATAAGTCGCTTATCGGAAATTTTGCTAAGGTTGAAATTACCGAGGCGCAACCCAATTCTCTTCGTGGTAGACTGATTTAA